>WGBL01000072.1 GCA_015494375.1 Hyphomicrobiales bacterium
ATCATGCCGAGCATCTGGTTGGAGTCAAACTTCCAGGTCTTGGCCTTCATGTTTTTTGAGCGGCAGAGATTGATGCGCTGCTCGAGGTTCATGAGCTTCTTCCAGGGCTCGTAATAGATGGGGTAGCGTGTCGCGACCCCCTTCATGCTGTCCTCGGCCTTGTTGTGGCACGACGCACAAGACTTGCCCGCTTCGCCTTCGACCTTGTTCCAGAGCTCACGGCCGATTTCATACCAGGCCATGCCCGGGTTCTCGAACTCGTCGTCCTGCATGGCCTGGGTATCGCGCTTGGCAAAGTGATAGCCGGACCAAATCTCATCAAGCGGATGATCCTTGGCCTTGGGCTTGACCGGCTCCATTTTGCCGTCGGGCGCAGCGAGCGCCGCTCCACTCAGGGCAAAGGCGGCGAGCACACTGGCAACGGCTGCAGTCTTCAATAGTTTCATCGTCAATCCTCCCACGCTTCTCGCGCTATTCCTTGAGCGTCTTCAGATAGGCCACGACATCCTCCACCCGCTCGGCCGAGAGAATGACATAACCGACGCAATCCTTGTGCACACGATTAAAGCCCGTGTTGCGATGGAACGCGGGCATGATGGTGTCAGCGTCGGGAAACGCCTTTTTCGGATCGACGACGATCATGCGGAGCTCGCCCTCGGTATAGCGGTCGGCAACGCCGTCAAGTGGCGGCGCGATCTTGCCATGAAAGCCGTATCTCGAGAGGCTCTTGACGTCATTGGGATCGGCGAGAGCGAGAATTTTCTGAACCTCGTGGCAGGCAATGCAATTGCCGAGACGCCTGTGGGTCATCCACTTGAGGCCCTTTTTGGGGTCTCCGGGCTTGCCCGTCAGCGACTGGTTGATGGCAGCGGGAAGGTTTTCGCCTTTGCTGATCTTATAATTGGCGACCTGCGTCACCTCGCCGTCCTTGCATTTCTCCTTCTTTTTCTTCTGTTGTGCAAGGGCCGGAGACGTGACCCCCAGCGCCAGAACCAGAGCGCCGATGATGGCAGCGAAAGCCAGGCGCGTCTTTCCTTTCATAATCACTCCCTCCCTTGGAATTCTTGCTCCCTTGGAATTCTTGGGATTGCGGCACTTGAGATTGCGGCAGATTACGGCAAGTGGGCTTGTGGCAATTGCGACTGAGCCGGGCGTCGCGCCCCGAGGCTCTTTGTGGAGAGCCCCGCGGGGCCCAACGCCCAAAGGCTCATCACAAGGGCTCACCAACCCGTTAACCGACGGCAATCGATTTTTTTGCCGTCCATGTCTTGCCGGTGTCTTCCTTCCACGTCATCTCGAGATCGCCGGGCCCATCAACCTTCACATAGAACGCGATATAGGGATTGGCCGAGATGGCCGTGGCGAGATTGGCCGAGAACACTTCCTTGCCGGCATACTTGGCAACGAAAGACTCGATGATCTTCTTCGGGATCTTCTTGCCGGTCTTCTTGTCCTTCCGCAGACCGGTCTCCATTTTATGGCTGATGAGCGTCTTGATCTGGACGACCTCGCCGGCCTTGGCCTTTTTCGGTGCCTTGACACGTGGCTTTGCCATGTCTCTCTCCTCCTCCGATTAGCCGCCGCAACCGCCGATGGTCACCTTCACGGACCGGCGTCCCATATAAACCTTGCCGTCGCTCATCTGGGCGACCGCAATCACGTCTTGGGTCTTGCCAAGGCGCATTCTGCTACGAGCCGAGGCTTTGCCCGAGGACGGCGTGAAGTTGAATGTCACCACCTGCGGGCGTGGATTGCCGGTGGCGAAGACATGCACCGCCTTGACATAGTCGCCATCCGTCATCGGGCTGTCGACGTCGACGCTGAAAGGAACGGTGTTGCCGTTCTCGGCAATTTCCGGAAGGCCCAGGTTGACCTTGCCCTCGACCGGCGTGGCGTCACCGATTGCCTGTTTCATGGCGTCCTGCCAGGCGGCCGCCCCGGCCGGCTTGGCGCCGAGCGGCAAAAAGGCAGCAAGTGCTGCGATGCCGCTCGCTCCCAGCAGGAAGTCGCGGCGGTCAACAACAGTAATTTTGACCTTGTCGCTCATTTCGTTCTCTTATCCTCCCTCTCCTCATCGGTTGAAGGGTTGCGCTAGAAGGTGGGTAGCCTAGGCCACTTGCCAATGGTAGCAGCTGACGAACGTCTTTGCCATGGGCCCACCGGACGAAATTTCCGGTTTGTCCGCCGGAAAAAGCTCGAAAAAGTGCACACACACTCTCAGAATGCATACACACTCTCTATTTCTTTCTTTCGGTTTTCGCAACAGGGCTCCTTCAGGTCCCCCTTAACAGGTCGCCCTCGTGTGAGCGCCACAAGTGTGTGAGCGCCACAAGTGTGTGAGCGCCACAAGTGTGTGTGCGCTACAAGTGTGTGTGCGCCACAAGAGGGGCTCGGAAGCGATCGGCCCGTTCGGAAGCAGTGCACGCCCCTTGCGCGCCCCGCCGGACCCCTTGCAAGCCCCACCGACTGCAAGCCCTGCCGACCCGTTGCAAGCCCGGCCCAGTTGTGCCTTGCGCGATAGGGGACAGCACTTTCGCTAAAGCTGTTTAACGTTTCCTGCCGAGGCGCTGGCCTGTCACACTTAGCGCACCCCCCAACGCCTCAACTCCCTGCACTAGATATACTCCCTGCACGAGATATTCAAATATCCGAATTCGCCGAAGTTTTCTTTAGCCCATAGCTCAGGCGTCTGTAAAGGTCGCGAGAGCGTCATGTCTGTGCCGAGTGCGATCAAAAATGCTTGCGATGCCAACCGAAAACGAGGAGCAAGGCATTCTGCCAACAGCGCCCTTGAGGAACAAAATCCGGCGGCAGTCGGATGGTCATATCAAAGGTATTGATATTCGCGTCTATTGATGCAAAGCTATGCTGGATTTGGAGCAAGGTTGAGGATTTCATGCCCATGCTTCAAGTCCGCCCGGGTTCACGTTGCGGCAGTTGGCCTCAGAAGCCATTCTGAGTGTCGTTGCGGCCCGGGAGCCGGGAGAATGGATGCTCTGTAGGGATTGCGTATGTAGACAAAGGGAGGACGGTGCATGCCCAAGCTTAATCGTCGTGAATTCAACAAGTTGGCAGGCGCGACGGCGGTCGGCACAGCGACGTTCGGCTCGTTCGCCTATGCCCAAGGCAAAGGCCGTTGTGTGATCATTGGAGGCGGTGCGGGGGGCGCGACGGTCGCCCATCATGTCAAGAAGGCGGCACCGGAGCTCGACGTCACCCTCATCGAGGTGCACAAGCGGTATACGACGTGCTTCTTCTCCAACCTTTATCTCGGCGGCTTCCGCACCTTCGATTCCATCACCCACGATTACAGCGGCCTTGTGCGGCTCGGGGTCAATGTCATCCACGACTTGGCAACCGGTGTCGATACGGCCAAGAAAACCGTCTCGCTTGCGGGCGGCGGCACGGTGGCCTACGACAAGCTCGTTCTCTCACCAGGCATTAGTTTCAAGTGGGGACAGATCGAAGGTTATGATCCGAAGGCGTCGGCCGTCATGCCCCATGCCTGGCAGGCGGGGCCGCAGACACGCCTGCTCAAGGCCCAGCTCGAGGCAATGCCCGATGGCGGTGTGGTGGTCATGTCGCCGCCGCCGAACCCCTATCGTTGCCCGCCCGGGCCCTACGAACGCGCTTCGATGATCGCTTACTACCTTAAAACCAAAAAGCCCAAGTCGAAGCTCATCATCTTCGATCCCAAACCCAAGTTCTCGAAAATGGCGCTCTTCCAAGAGGGGTGGGAGCAGCATTACAGCGACATCATCGAGTGGGTGCCGCCCGACATCTCCGGCGGCGGCGTTAAGAAGGTCGATCCCTCGACCATGACGGTGATCACCGGTGACGGCGAAAAAACCAAGGCCGCAGTCGCCAATATCATTCCGGCGCAAAAGGCCGGCACCATTGCTGCGCTCGCCGGCTGCACCAAAGGCGACTGGTGCCCGATCAAGCCCGACAGCTTCGCCTCGGCGCTTGTCAATGACGTCTACGTGCTTGGCGACTCGTCCATTGCGACAAAGATGCCGAAGTCGGGCTTCTCGGCCAACAGCCAGGCGAAGGTGGTGGCCAACGCCGTGGTTGCCGAGCTCGCCCAGAAGAAGAGGTTCCCGGCCCGCTTCCGCAACACCTGCTGGTCGCTCATCTCGCCCAACAACGGCGTCAAGGTGGGCGCCAGCTACAAGGCCGGTGCCGACAAGGTGGAGGTGACCTCCAAGTTCATCTCCAAGACCGGCGAGTCCGATGATGTCCGCAAGAAGACATATGAGGAGTCGCTCGGCTGGTACGCAGGCATCACCGCCGACATGTTCGCGAAAGGTTAACGCGGCCAACGCCTCTTATGGCGCAAACCTCTGGGTCCTCGGGTCTCGTGTCGTGGTTTTCCTCGGCGCGGGGCCCGAGGGCTTTTTGTGCCGAGCAACCGTTGGAGCGTGCTTGGAGCATGTTTGCGTCCGATTGCGTCAGGGCCGGCGTGATCGACCTCGGGGGCGTTTTGGAAGTCGCGGAGACGCGGATGATGCGCATTCCGGTGCGCGTTCCTCCGCGACTTAACGACAGTCGGCACCCTCCCCGAAAACGCGAGCGAAGATCGCATCCACATAACGGGTGTGATGGGCGAGGTCGAACAGCGCCTCGAGCGCTTTACCATCGAGCGCCTTCGTCACATCCGGGTCGGTCTTGAGCAGGCTCAGGAAATCCACCTTGCCATCGCTCTCCCAGACCTTCATGGCGTTGCGCTGGACGATCCGGTAGGCGTCCTCGCGCGCCACCCCCGCCTGGGTGAGGGCGAGCAGGACCCGCTGGGAGTGGATGAGCCCGCCGAGACGGTCGAGATTGGCGCGCATGCGCTCCGGATAGACGACGAGCTTGTCGATGACGCCGGTAAGCCGGGCGAGGGCGAAGTCGAGGGTGACGGTGGCATCGGGGCCGATCATGCGCTCGACCGAGGAGTGGGAGATGTCCCGTTCGTGCCAAAGCGCCACGTTCTCCATGGCCGGCAGCGCATAGGCGCGCACCATGCGCGCGAGCCCCGTGAGGTTCTCCGTCAGGATCGGATTGCGCTTGTGTGGCATGGCCGAGGAGCCCTTCTGGCCGGGGGAGAAATACTCCTCCGCCTCGAGCACCTCGGTGCGCTGCAAATGCCGGATCTCGATCGCCAGCCGCTCCATGGAGGAGGCGATGACGGCAAGGCTGGCGAAGAACATGGCATGGCGGTCGCGGGGGATGACCTGGGTGGAGATGGGCTCAGGCCGGAGCCCGAGCTGTTCCGCAACATAGGCCTCGACCTCGGGCGGCACGTTGGCAAAGGTGCCGACGGCCCCCGATATGGCGCAAGTGGCAATCTCGGCGCGCGCCGCCTTGAGCCGGGCGCGCGCGCGGGCGAACTCGGCATAAGAGCTCGCGAGCTTGAGGCCAAATGTGGTGGGCTCGGCGTGGATGCCATGGCTGCGGCCGATGCAAACCGTGTGTTTGTGCTCGCGGGCGCGCCGCTCGAGCGCTGCGAGGAGGGCGGCGAGATCGGCATCGAGCAGGTCGGCGGCGCGGGTAAGCTGGACATTGAAGCAGGTGTCGAGAATGTCGGATGAGGTCATGCCCTGATGGACGAAGCGCGCCTCGGGGCCGACGATCTCGGCGAGATGGGTGAGAAAGGCGATGACGTCGTGCTTGACCTCGCGCTCGATCTCCTCGATGCGGGCGACGTCGAACGTCGCCTTGCCGCCCTTCTCCCAGATGGTCTCGGCTGCCGCGCGCGGGATGATGCCGAGCTCCGCCATCTTGCTCGCGGCATGGGCCTCGATCTCAAACCAGATGCGGAACTTGGTCTCGGGGCTCCAGATGGCGGCCATCTCGGGCCGCGAATAGCGTGGGATCATGGCGGCTCATCCAATGGAGGTCTGCATCCGGAATCAGCTGAGCAAACCTGGCAAAGACGGGTTCTTGGCGAGGCGGGGAAGCACACCAAGTATCCCCCTACCCGCGGCGTCTGCTGCCTAGCAGAGCCGAGCAAGCCAGGCAATGGTGCCGCGTTGCCGCAACGATGTCAGTAGCGCCTCAACCGGTAGCCGCCGGCAATGAAGCGCCGATCGGGCCCTTCGAAACCATGCCGAAAGACGCTGATGATGACGACATAGACATCGTCACCATCTGGCGGCCTGTAGCGCAGAATGTCGGAGATTGCATAGTTGAGGGGGCAGCCGCGGCTCTTTGGGATGCGACCATCTTCATGGAGGAGTTGGCGGCGCCCGCCGCTCAGGCGGACCGAAAGGCGAAAGCCCTGGGTGGGCAGATCGGTATAGCGCGCGCAGTCGCCCGCACGAAGCGGATACTCCGAAAGCCGAAAAGTCGCGCCTGGCCCGGGCGGGTAGCGCTCATTGAGGGCAACTGTGACGGTGTGGGGGTCGGCGCTCAGCTCACTGACGGGATTAGAGGCCAGAAGGCGGCCGCGCGGCGCGATGCCGAGCCGGCGCAACATGGCCGCGGCGCGCGCCTTGGCGCGCCGGCGTGCCCGGCGGAGCGGTATGCTTTCATCGGTTATCCGGACGCGGAAGGGCGAGCCCCGCACCCAGCGGTTGCGCACCGTGTCGATGACATAGATGTTGGCATAGGGAAACCCCGAGCCGTCTTCGATTCCGTACTCCTCAAAGGCGAAGTAGTCGCCGTCGCGTGAGAAGCCGAGGATTTGGCGCTCGGCCATGTCGCCGGCCCGCGCAGGCGCGGCCCACAGCGCCTCCACGGCCAGAACCAGAATGAGAAACCACCCAACAATAGGCCGGACGGTGGCGTGGGCGCTTTCTCCCATCGAGATGAACACGCGGGCGCGGGCGCTGTCTCCTGTCGCGGGGCGAATAGCGGGCATGTGTAATCTCCCATATGAGCAAAACAGGTTGCGCTTGCGGCCTTCCTCCCAATTAGACAGCAAAGACGACCTGAACGGAAACTGAAGATCAACTGAAGATAAAGAACCGCGAGAAGCCCGGGAGCCGCGAGATGGCGGCTTAAGCCGCGCGGGTGCTGCTTTGGCACGCGAACGGCGGGCGGGCGTGCTCAACGCCTGAAGCAGGCGATGAAGAGGGCGCCGCCGGCCAACAACAAAAGGATATGCAACTCAAGCGCATTCAAGACGAACAATCGATAAGAGAAGGCGCCGTCATAGGCGCTCCAGAGCGGCTCAAATCTCAGGCCCACAAGGAGGCGTCGCTCAACATAGGAGTCGTCGATAAAAACAAGGTTGGTCAGGAGGATGCAGACCCCGCCCCAAATGATGAAAACGAGAAAAAGGGCCGCAAAGGCATAGATGAGGCGCACGATGAGCTCATGGTCGAGGACAAGCCGTTGCAGCCACCAGCCGGCGATTGCAGCGCCCGCCAGCGCCGCCGCAACGAGGCGCGCCGAATGCGGCCATGGGGCGCCACGGCTTTCGGGCATATCGAGCAGTGTCACGAGCACCATCCCCCATGCCGCAAGCGCCGTTGCCAAGAGGAGCGGCGTCAAGATCGCGAGCCAGCGGTCGAGATCGCCTCGGAGCCACTTTCTGCCACCCGGCCAACCGACCATCGCCAACTCCAATTCCGTCTACCAACGATGACGACAGCTCAACTTACTGCGAGCAAGCACACAGGCGACTTCGGGCCGTTCTTTGAAAGCGCCCTTTCCCAGCTGGGCCATTAGCGGCGTGTCGTTGCACCGGTCCACTGGGCAGCGTCAAGGGCTCAGGCCGAAACGCTGCCGATAGGATGGTGGATCGGGCCATTCGGCATCGCGCCCGCCCGCCTCATAGACACCGCGGGCAATGGCGCGGGCAAGCGTCTGTGCGGCCGCCTCGCCGATCAGCGCCAACTCCCGCACGGGATCGCTAAGCGCACGCACCCCCGTGGCCAGGGCAAAGACAATATCGCCATCGAGTGGCGTGTGGGCTGGCGCAATGGCGCGCGTGAGCCCCGTCTGCGCCATCACGGCCAGCCGGTGCGCCCGGCGCTTGTCGAGACGGGCGTTGGTGGCAACGACCCCAAGCGTGGTGTTGGCGCCCGCACCGCCCTTGAGAACGGGCCGCCGGCGGGCGTCAGCATGCGTCACGGGCCAGCCGCGGCCGCCGAACTCGCCCCCGCGCTCATAGGGCGCGGCCCAGAAACAGGGCGTGCCCGGAATTGTTGCGCAGCCTGCGGGGTTGGCGACAGCCAGCGCGCCGACGACAAGCCCGTCATCGAGCACCAGTGAAGCACTGCCGAGGCCCCCTTTGAGTAATGCCGTCGTGGCGCCGGTGCCGACGCCGACGCTGCCGAGTGCAAACGCTTCCCCGCCCGAGCCTGAAAGCGCCGCCCGCGTCGCCTTCTGCGCCAACGCCTCATAGGGCGGGCTCGCGCCCCAGTCCTTGTCGCCGCCATTGGCGAGATCGAAGAGGATCGCCTGGGGGACAATGGGCACCCGCGTGCCGGCAATCGCAAAGCCCACGCCGCGCTCGCGCAAGACGCTTTGCACGCCCGTTGCCGCCCCGAGCCCCAGCGCCGAGCCGCCCGAAAACACGATCCCGTGGACATGATCGAGCGTCGCCGCCAGCCCGAGCACATCGCTCTCGCGGGTTCCCGGGCCGCCGCCGCGGATGTCGGCAGCCGCGACCACGGGGGCATCGGCGAGGATGACCGTCACGCCCGAGCGCAGCCGCGCGTTATCGGCATGGGCGACCTTGATGCCGCCCACGTCGCTCAGAAGGTTGCGCGGCCCCGGCGCGCCCCAATCCGGTCCGCTTTCCTGCTTAGCGTTGTTGTCAACCATGGGCCCTCCTCTGCCGGATGGCGCGGCTGTGGCTCGCTCCAGGCCAACACTATCTGAACTTATCTGAACTAGGGCGCAAAGCGTAGGGGAGGAGATGCTGATTTTGGTTGCAGAGCGGCCCAAAGCGCTTAAAGCTTTTTGTGGTGACTTGCCAGCTCCATGGGCGGAAAGGGCCAGGAGATCAACGATGACACTCGACGAGTTGCAAGCCGAAATCTCCTTCCTGTTGAAGGAGATGGAGAGCCAGCCCGAGGACAGGCGCGAGCTCTATGCGCGCATCCATCAAAAGCTCAACGAGTTTCGCGCCCTGGGGCTGCCCTTGCCCGACGATTTGGCGCGCGTCGAGCGCGAGCTGCGCGATGAGTTTTGCGCCGAGTCGCAAGGGCGCTGAGCGGCACTCCGTCGAGGGGTAGCAGCAGCCGGTCGGCCCCCCAGGCGCTGACTGCTCGGGCGCATGGCCGAGCGGTGGCGGTCCTTGCTCACCGGGGCAAACGCCAGTGTGATATTGCCGGAGGCACCGCCACACCGTCGTGCACTCCGGCGGATGGCCGGTCAGAAGCCGGAAGCCGGAAACCAAAAACCAGAAGGGGGATGGGGCGCTCGGCGTTGTCGTCCCCGAAATCCCGCGGCCGCAACGGGCGCCATCTTGCACTGTCCCTAATCCGTGGGATTATCGGGGACCCATAACCCCGAACATTGCCGAGGTACGGTGTTCATGGGCCCCTGTCTGTCGCGAATGTGCATAATGGGAGGTGGGGGCAGGAGACCGTTAGGCCCCACGTCGCAAGAGCCGCTTATCCAGCAAGGATCCCTGCCCCCTGGATAGAAATGCGGATGGACGGCGTGCTTGCCGGAAGCAACATTGGCCCCATTTCTTCCGGGGCGACAACGTAGCGCTGCCGGAACCGCCCTCCGCTCGTCACGCACCCCGGCGGATGGCAGGGGGCGGTCGGGTTTTCCAACCCTAATCGCAACGGCCATGCCGGG
>WGBL01000073.1 GCA_015494375.1 Hyphomicrobiales bacterium
CGAAACGAGGTTGAGATCGACGATGTTGCCCTCGAGGTCGGGGCCCTTAACGCGGCGAAGCGCATCGAGGATGGCGGATTTATCGAGTATCTGGGTCATGGTTTCTCATCCATCCATGGCTGAATGAGAAACCATGACCCAGATACTCGATAAATCCGCCATCCTCGATGCGCTTCGCCGCGTTAAGGGCCCCGACCTCGAGGGCAACATCGTCGATCTCAACCTCGTTTCGGAGGTGGTGATTGCCAACGGCAAGGTCTATTTCTCGATCACGGTGCCGCCGGAGCGGGCCGAGGAGCTTGAGCCGTTGCGGGCAGCGGCCGAGCAGGTGGTGAAGGAGCTCGATGGTGTCGAGAGCGTGAATGCGGTGCTGACCGCCGAGCGCCCGTCCGGCGCCGCTGCAGCGCCACAGACGGCGCGCGCGGCCAATGGCAGCGGCACCCCACAGGCGCGACCGTCGGGGGCGCCCGGTGGGCAGGCCGGCTCGGCGGGGCGTGGCGGTGCGGCACGCCCGGGCCAGCACGATCTTGGCCACAAGGGCGTGGGCGTGCCCGGCATCAAGCACATTATTGCCGTGGCCTCGGGCAAGGGTGGTGTCGGCAAGTCGACGACGGCCGTCAATCTGGCGCTCGGCCTTCAAGCCAATGGCCTCAAGGTGGGTATTTTGGACGCCGATATCTACGGCCCTTCGATGCCGCGCCTCCTGGGGCTCACGGGCCATCCCGAGGCCGATGAAGAAACCAATACCCTCATTGCCATGGACGGCTTCGGGCTCAAGGTGATGTCGATGGGCTTTCTCGTTGGCGAGGATACGCCGGTTGTCTGGCGCGGGCCCATGGTGATGTCGGCGCTCACCCAGATGTTGCGCGAGGTGCAATGGGGCGAGCTCGATGTTCTTGTGATCGACATGCCGCCGGGCACGGGTGATGCGCAGATCACCATGGCGCAACAGGTGCCGCTCGCTGGCGCGGTCATCATCTCGACCCCGCAGGATCTCGCGCTCATCGATGCCCGCAAGGGCCTCAACATGTTCCGTCAGGTCAAGGTGCCGGTGCTTGGGCTCATTGAGAACATGAGCTACTTCATCTGCCCGAGTTGTGGCGAGCGCTCGGACATCTTCGGCCATGGCGGCGCCGAGCGAGAAGCGGAGAAGCTCGGCATTCCGTTCCTTGGTGCGGTGCCGCTCCATATGGCCATCCGCGAGACGTCCGATGCTGGGCGCCCCGTTGTGGCGAGCGACCCCGAGGGCCCGCACGCCAAGGCCTATCGCGAGATTGCCGCTGCCACCTGGGCGCAGATCGAGGCCCAGGGCACCGGGACGCGCCAGGCGCCCAAGATCGTCGTTGAGTAGTCGCTGCTGAGTAACGGGCGCGCAGCGCGCGCCGTCTCGCACCTGGGGGCGTGGGGAGACGGGACGACCGCTGCCGTGCGCGCGGTCGAGCGGGGTGCACGGGCGATTGGGCCCGGAGCCCGAGCTAAGGCACGCAGGCGAGAACGCTGAGAAGCGGAGGGCCTGACATGGGCTCTGAGAGGGGCGTCCCTGAGATGGGTAGAGAAGAAGAAGACGGCCGTGTGCTGCTGATAACCGGCGCCTCGAGCGGCATTGGCGCTGCGACAGCGCGGCATGCGGCGCAAGCGGGCTATCGCCTGGTGCTTGCGGCGCGGCGCCAGGACAAACTCGACGCCCTTGTCGAGGAGCTGGGCGAGGCGCGCGCGCTTGCCGTCCCTTGCAACGTCCAGGAATGGCCCGCCCAGCAGGCGATGGTCGCGGCGGCGCTTGCGCATTTTGGCGCCATCGATGCGGTTTTCGCCAATGCCGGGCGCGGCGGCGCGCCGGGCGGCTACAGCGAGGGTGACCCCGAGGTCTGGCGCGACATGGTGCTCACCAACGTCTATGGTCTGATGCTCACCGTCAGGGCGACACTCGCCGCACTCAAGGCCTCGCGCGGACATCTCGTTGTCATGTCGTCAAATGCCGGCCGCCGGCCGTTGCCGGGTTCGGTTTACGGCGCCACCAAATGGGCGGCGACGGGCCTTGCCTATAATGTGCGGGGCGAGCTCCATGGCACCGGGGTGCGGGTGACGGTGATCGAGCCGGGGCTTGTCGACACACCCTTTTTCGACGAGCCCAAGCCCGATGCCTTAAGGCCCGATGATATTGCGCGCGCGGTCTTGTTTGCTCTCACGCAGCCCGAGAGTGTCAACCTCCACGAGATGGTGATCACACCAACGGCGCAGAAGTGGTGAGCAGAAGTGGTGAGGTGGCGGCGCTTGATGGTCGCATTGGCCGTGCACCGCATCGGCACTCGTTTCAGACACGAGCAATTGGATTGATTGAAAGGGACGGGACACATGAGCAACGATGGCCCCTGGCCGACGGAAATCAGGCTGAGCAAGGACAAGCAGACACTCAAAGTCACCTTCGACGACGGCCACAGCTTTGAGTTGACGGCCGAGTTTCTGCGCGTCCACAGCCCGAGTGCCGAGGTGCAAGGGCACCACCCCTCCGAGCGCAAGACGGTGCCGGGCAAGAAGAATGTCAAGATCACGCGGGTCGAGCCCGTGGGCAATTATGCGGTCCGTATCGATTTCGACGATGGCCACGACACCGGCATCTACTCCTGGACGACTCTTTGGGAGCTCGGCGCCAACAAGGAGGAGCTTTGGCAGCGTTACTTGACCGAGCTCGAGGCCAAAGGGCTGAGCCGCGAGGGGTGATGGCGGAGCCCCGAAGGGTGAGAGCAGAGCCGCGAGGGGTGAGAGCAGAGCCCCGCTGGCAGAACGCCAAGCCCGGAGAGCATGGGCTGCGCCACGAGGGGTGAGGGCGAGGGCGCGCACATTCCTAAGCGTTGGCGGCCCTAAGCGTTGGCGGACCAGTTGCGCGGATTGAAGCGCGGGAATTCCTAGGAGCTGCTGGCCGCTAAGCCCCCCCTGAGAGCGACGTGTTTTGCGACCTGCCCACTTGCGGCTTCCAAGGCAAAGGCCGCAAGTCGTGCGCGCCTTACGGCCTCGACATCATCGTCGAGGGCGCAGCGCCCCGCCGCAAGTGGTGCAGACCGACTGGTTGCAACCGAGCCTGCCGCGCCGACGCGGGGCCCCAGCCGAGCGCAATTCGTTGCAACTGGGTTCGTTGCGACGGGCACTCATTGAAAGCGAAGAACCGGGGAGGGTGAAAGCGTCCAGACGTGCCAACACCCTCCATTTGCAATCAGCTCGCGCTGCTGGAGCCGATGCCACGGAAATGGCGGCTGAGTGTCAGCATCAGCGCCCGTGCGCCCTCATCGACAAGCGAGTAGTAGAGGCTTGCGCCCCGGCGCTCGGCCTTGACGATACCGGCAAGGCGAAGCCGTGTGAGGTGCTGCGAGACGAGGCTCTGGCGCGCGTCAAGCGCCTCGCAGAGCTCCTTGACCGAATGCTCGCGCTCAAGCAGCAGAGTGAGGATGACGAGCCGGTAGGGGCTGGCCAGGGAGCGCAGGAAAACCGAAGCCTCCTCGGCGAGCGGCTGCAAGCCTGCGCTCATGTCGGCCGTCTCTGGCGTTGCCTTCATCTGCTATCCTTCCGGGCTCGCGTTGGGCCGGCGGGGGTTGGCCGGCACGGGCAACGACCTGAGCCGCGTGTCTCAATGGTGCATGTATCATGATATTCGAATATATGCAAAATTCATTGCCGAATCATGTGGCCCTCTGTGGGCAGGCGCGCGGCCCGCGGCGAAGTGCCTCGATTTTTCCAATCATCCCAGTGATTTGGGCGTGCCATTCCACAATTTTTGATTTGCTGAAATTTTTTTGCCAAATTTGCCGCTTAACAGGCCGTCGGTCGTGAGGTCAGTTTGATGCTGTCAACTGGCAGCCACTTGCTCTTGACGCCCGAGGTCCTCATGTTTTCGGCATTTCTGAGGGCCGCGCGGGTGGCCGGTCGCTCTGCGGACGACGCGGGGAAACGAAGCAGGGGACGAGACGGCGAGACGGGAAGACAAGGCCGCGGGACCAAGGGGCAGTCCTGGGGCATTCCTGCGGATCAAGCAGCGGGGGAAGTCGTGCGGAACAAAGGACCGACACGACGATTGAGAAGCGAAGCGACCGCGGCCGATAGGA
>WGBL01000074.1 GCA_015494375.1 Hyphomicrobiales bacterium
CATCTTGCCCCGCCCCCATGCGGTTCAGCTCGAAGTGGCGAAATTGAAATAGCCTGCGCGATAGAGATCGATCAGGATTCCAATGGCCGTGAGGCCAAAAAGCAGCATCGCCATGCCGAACATCAGCCAGTGATTGCGGCGGCGGAACTCGGCGAAATCCTCCTCGCTGAGCGGCTCGCTGTCGATCGGCGGTGGGCCCTTGCGCAAGGCCTTCAGCTGGCTGCCCGCATGGACCTTGCCGATGTCCTTGAGCGGCACCTGGGCCTGCTCGGCCAACTCCTTGGCGATGCGCGTAAAAGGCACATCGGGGTCTTCTTCGTTCTCGTTTACATAGCCAAGGGTCAGCCGCTCGCCGTCTTTTGTCACCAGATAGGTGGCGCGGGTGAGCACTGGGATCTTGGCGGCCTCGTAGATCTCGCCACGGGTCTCGACGGCGCTGAGGGCGTCATAGGGGATCTCGCGCTTGACGAACTTGAGGCCAGGCGTGGGGCCGCGCCAGCGGGGCACGCGCAGCTTCACCGAGCGCTTGCCGAGCTCAACGCGGGTGCGAAAGGCGCTCATGACCTCGATGAAGAGAAAGAGCATCGCCCCGCCGAGCAGAATGCCAAGGATGGTCGCCGACAGAGCCCCCGACCAGAGGCCATGGAGGCTGCGCTTCAGGATCATCACCGGCAGGCTGACGAGAAACGGCAGCAGGATGAGAAAAACCAGGGCAACGACCGTCTTGTGTCCGTCGCTTGCCTCGTAGACCCGCTTCGCCTCGCTCTGCTCTGACGTCATCCAACTGTGCTCCTTCACACTCGGGCGTGTTGTCCCGCGCACGGGCGTGCTGTCCCACGCAATGTGTGCCCGGGCGACAGGTGCCCCCGCGAAGACCCCCGAAGACTCCTGCGCGAACTGCCCACGCGATAGCCGCGAAGTCTAGCCCACTCTTGGGCCAAAGCAAGGAGCGTTCGAGGCGTGGTTTCAGCGCCGCGCCACCATGCCCACTTGTCACTTTGCGCTTCTGCTATGCTAAGGGCTCAATGAGGCCCCACGTAGCGGGCTGGCAAGAGGTTGGGAGTTGTCATGTTCTTCAAGAAGACCATCGAGATGCCGACGCCCGAGACGGCCTTGCCGGGACGGCCCGAGCCGATCCCCACTGCCGAGCGGCATTTTGTGAGTGGTGCGCCCCTCAAGGGGCCTTATCCGGAGGGCAGCGAGCGCGCGCTCTTCGGCATGGGCTGCTTCTGGGGCGCCGAGCGGCTGTTTTGGCAGCTCGAGGGTGTCGTGGTCACCGCCGTCGGCTATGCCGGCGGCTATACGCCCAACCCCACCTATCAGGAGGTCTGCAGCGGCCAGACCGGACACAACGAGGTGGTGCTGGTGGTCTTTAATCCCGCGAGGATCGCTTACGACGAGCTGTTGACGGTCTTCTGGCAGGGCCACGATCCGACCCAGTACATGCGCCAGGGCAATGACATCGGCACCCAGTACCGCTCGGGCATCTACGTCTACAGCGAGGCCCAGCGAGAGGCGGCCGAGGCGAGCCGGGCGGCCTACCAGGCGGCGCTCAGTGCCCAGGGGTTCGGCGAGATCGTGACAGAGATCGTCGATGCCCCCGCCTTCTATTTCGCCGAGGACTATCACCAGCAATACCTTGCCAAAAACCCGGGCGGCTATTGCGGGCTCGGCGGCACCGGTGTGGCGATGCCCCCAAGCGCCGCGGGCGCGAAGACATAGGCCAAACGCGCAAACCGGGCCCGAGCCAGGTGCCGTTCAGGTGTCAGGTGGTCAGGTATCAGGTGCCAGATACAGGTGTGGGGTGTCAGGTGCCAGCCCCAGATGTCAGGTATCAGGTGTCAGATGACAGATTCGTCATCCTCGGGCGGTGTGGGGCAAGGCACCACCACGAGGCGAGGTCCTCTCGCGTCAAAAGCTGAGAAGCCTCAAAAGCACAAGCCCTCCAAACCGCGTACCCGCCAGGGCCGTGGCCTCGATCACCTGCATAATGCTAAGCATTCTCTCGCAAATCATTGCGCCATCATGGCCTCTTAGGCCCGTCAGCGCTCTGCCGGATTGAAGAAAACAGCTGCCCTTTGCGGCTCATGCCCTGTCGCGGCTCGCTTCTTGCGTGCCGATTTGCGCACCGACCTCTGAGCTCGCGCCTTGAGAGTGCGCGCCTTGCCGCGCGCCAGCGGTTTGGCGGCCAACCATTGTCGGGGCCTCTTGCCGCGGCATTGCGGGCGCGCCGCACAGCCCCGCACCTGACATGTGGCGTCTTGCACGGCCACGGGCTGGGGCGGATCGAACGGCAGTGTTGCAAGGGTCTTGCGACGCCACAGCCGCACCCAGCCGTAGAATGCAAAGTAGTGCTCCAGGAGCGCGCGTGCTCTCTCATTGCGTTCGTCCTCCGAAGCCCCGCCAAGGACAACGGCCACGAGCTGTCGGCCGTCGCGCGTGGCGCTTGCCACTATGTTGAAGCCTGCGGGGCAAATGTAGCCCGTTTTCATGCCATCGGCCCCCTTGAGGCGCCCCAAGAGGCGATTGTAGGAGCGGATGAACTTGCCATCATAGCGCATGCTGGAAAGCGCAAAGTAGGGCTTGTATTCGGGAAACTCGTCGAGGATACGCTTGGCCAAAATGGCCATGTCGCGGGCGGTTGAGAATTGATCGGGGTGGTGAAGGCCATTGGGGTTTTGAAAACGTGTGCGCGTCATGCCGATCTCGCGCGCCGTCTCGTTCATAAGCGCCACAAAGCGCGGCACCGATCCTGCGAGCTTTTCCGCGAGCATCACTGCGACATCATTGGCCGAACGCACAATGAGCGCCTTCAAGGCGGTATCGATGGTCATCTTGCGACCGACCGGCAATGCAAGCCCATAGCGTTGCCGGCGCGCATTGGCACTGTTTGTCACTTTTGTGTTCAGCGTAATGGTCCCGCTCTTGAGCGCGCGAAATGTCAGATAAGCGGTCATGAGCTTGGTGAGCGAAGCGGGATGCCAGGCCTTGTCAGGCTCCTCGGCATAAAGGACGGTACCCGTCGCCGCCTCGAAGACGAGCGCAGGGCCCGCCTGCGCCCCGGCTGCCAGGAGTGGCGACAACAGCACCGGCCCAAGCAGCCACACCACAAGAACAAGAAGTCTATCGACCATTCCCCATGCCCCCGGCCTGTTTGGCGTGTCCCAACGCGCGTGGGCACATCTTGCCAGCCAAGGTTTGCCAAGGCCAGTTAAATCGGAAGCCAGAAACCAGAAGCCAGAAGCCGGAAGGGAGAAACCAGGAGGGAGAAAGCAAGCGACGCGTTGTCGTCCCCGAAATCCCGCGGCCGCAACGGGTGCCATCTTGCACCGCCTTTCCCGCGCGACTTCGGGGTCGACGGTGCCGAACTCCCCCTTCTCGATTCCGGTTTCCGGCTTCTGGCTTCTGGCTTCTGGCATTGAGCATCAGCTGGCCAGATTCCTGAGGCGCTCGAGAAGGGGCTGCGTCAGACGCCCACCATTGCCTTTGAGCCCGACGCTCAGCTCAAATTGCCTGATCGCCTTCTGCGTCTGAGGGCCGAGCCGACCGTCGGGCACCCCCACCGGATAGCCGAGCTTGGCGAGCAGGCGCTGAGCCTCGAGCACCCTTGCGCGCTTAAGCGCAACGCTCCGCCCTTGCCCCGATGGCGCCTGCGATCGGGCCTGACGGCCCGCGCTCTCGGATGCCGAAACCGCAAGATTGGCCCTCGGGTCACGGGGCTTTGGCTGCCAGAGCGCGACCAGCCGATCGCCAAGCGCAACCTCCGTAGGCGAAAGCCTCGTGCGCAGCGCCACCAGCCGCTTTGCCGCCTCCTTATCGCCCTGGGCGGCGGCAAGGGCAAACCACTTGTAGGCATGGACGGCACTGCGGCTCACACCAAGGCCGCTCTGATAGAGGATGGCGAGATTGAACTGGCTGTCTTTAAGGCCCCGCTCGGCCGCTCGCTCAAACCATTTCGCGGCCGCTGCGTAGTCTGGATTGCCGCGCCTCTTGCGGGCGAGGAGCACCGCCAGATTGTGCATGGCGCGGACGTTGCCCTGCTCGGCCGCGCGCCGGTACCAGACACGGGCGCGGGTGCGATCACGCGGAACACCGAGCCCGCGCTCATGGAGCGTCGCCAAGCGGAATTGGGCCGGTGGATAGCCCTTCGCTGCAGCACGCGCAAACCATTTGGCCGCCTCGGCATAGTTCTTGGCCACGCGCTCGCCACGCATAT
Organism: Hyphomicrobiales bacterium; assembly: GCA_015494375.1. Classification (GTDB taxonomy): domain Bacteria; phylum Pseudomonadota; class Alphaproteobacteria; order Rhizobiales; family S144-23; genus S144-23. The sequence continues at coordinate 4,217 of WGBL01000074.1, forward strand.
ACCTCTCGGCAATCCTGAACTGCGCCTCAGGGTTGCCTTCCGCCGCAGCCTGACGCAGCACCAGCGGGCCGAGCGCCGACGGTGGCAAGTCGAGGTGCGATGTGGCGGCCCCGTGCCCAGGCCTCGCCGGCGTGCCCGTCAGCTGTTCTTTGGAGAGCGCGGCCGGCGCCAGAGAGGCTCGGGGCGTCTCGACCACAATGCCCGGCAAGCCTTCGTTCTGGAGACGCGGCACGCCCAGGCGCGAAGGGGCCAGAGGTTGCGCGTTTTGCGCGTCTGGCGGTCCCGCCTGCTCCACGGAGCGCCCAGGAGAGCCGTTTGCCGCTCTTCGAGGCTCGCTCGGCCCAGCGGCCTTCTTGCGACGCGCATTGGTGTCACGCGCATTGGGGTCAGTGGTATCAGTGGCGTCAGCGGCTCGAGCCCGCCCGTTCTCTTCCGCACCAGCGAGGCGCGATTGGTGCTTTAGCGTATCGGGCCCCTTGATCCCATGATGGGCATTGCCCTCAAGGTGCGACGACTTGATCCCGTCCACGGCCGTTGGGTGGTCGAGCCGCCCCGGCAGCGCACTGCGCTTAGTCAGCTTGCCATAGAAGAGAACCCCACCCGCCAGAACGAGCGCCGCTATGGCTACGACAAGGATGGGACGCATTCCTTTGTCGTCAAAGGAGAGTGAGCGGTTGTTCATTTGCCTGGCCCATGCCAGGCGTGTGCTTTGCTTTGCCCTCTGGCGCGCTTCGGGGCGCACCTGTTGGCTGGCGCTGCGGGCGGCCTTGCGTGCAGCCTCAAGATAGCCGCCAAGAACGGCGCGACGGCCACCACCTGCGCTCCCGCGCTCGTTCGATGGGGCGCTTGAGGGCGTACCCTCGGGCTCTGGGGCCTGCCGATCGGGGGCCGAAGAGGGGACGCTGCGTTCGCCTTGTTCGCCCGCCGTCTCCCACGCCGGTTGAGCAACGCTCGCCGACAATTCGGTGCTCGCAGAGCTTGAGCTCATTTGTGCGCTCTCAATTGTCATCTCCCGAGGGCCGCTTTCGGCCCCCTGGGAGTCGATGCCAGAACGCTGCGCATCTTGCTCGGCATCCATCGCGGCATCCATCGCGGGCGCTGGCTCGGTGTCCGCGCAGGCGCCCGGCCCACGCGCAGCGTCTCTGGCCCCCTCCTCGAGGCTTTCCGGATTGCCAGGCGCCGACACGGCGTCAGCACGGCGATCCTCAGCGAAGCGATCGAGGCGGGCGGCCAGGGCACCGACGCTCGCCTGCAGGCTGCTGAGCATGTCATGGGTTTGCTCAAAACGGGCATCGTGGGCCGCACTGAGCCTCTCGATGAGGTCGTCAACCACCTCGCGCCGCTCGGCGTCCTCGACATCGCTGTCGTCGCCGTCATTCGAGGCCTCATTCTCCGACGCGCTCTGCAAGGCCGTGCTTCTAGCCGATTCGATTGCTTCATCGAGTGCCGCTGCCATGCGCTCACCCAAACCATGCTGGGCCTCGCGCAGCCGCTCGAGACTTTGCTCGATGATTTCGAGACGCTCAGTCCCGGCCGCAATCCGGTCAAGGTCTTTCAAGACGCCATCAAGTTGCGCCTCAAGCGCAGCCAGGATGGAGTCGTCGCTGTTTGCCGCGAGCCCCTTGTCGATTTTCTCCTCGAGTTCCTCGAGGCGATCCGCAATGAGTGTCAGCGCCTCCTCGAGATCGCGCCGGCTCGCAACCTCGTCAATGCGGCCCGACATCGCCTCGAGCTGCTCAAGCACGGGGGCGAGCGCCTGGGGGGGCATTGAAACCGCTGCTGCCGAATGGTTCTCATCCGCGAAGGAGTTTTGCGATCGGCTGCCAAAAAGCCCGCGCCTGGCACCAAGGCCCGCTTGGGCCGGTGCCTTGGTCCGAGCATGGGCCCGTTTCTCGGCTTCTGCTTCGGTTTCAGCCTCGAATGCCTCATAGGAGCGCATCAAGGCGTCGATGGCATCCTCGTCCCAATCGGCATTCTCGTTCCAGCCCGCTTCGGCGCTTCCTCCCGACTCTGTGTCCAAGGCCGCAGTCCCCGCTGCCTCTTCGTCGGCTTCGCCTTCATCCAACTCGAACTCACGAGGGGCTCGCGCGTCTTCCGCGGCTTCCACATCTTCCGCGTCTTCCTCGTGGTGTGCAGCTTCTGCGCCTGCCGGCGAGACGGTGTCGCTACCGAGGGAAAGGGCCACGCTCATCCCCGCTTCCGGAGCAAAAGGGAGCATCTCTTGCGCCGCTCCGTGCGGATCGAGGTCGAGGCTCACCTCGTCTGAAGCCCTGGCGAAGGGCGCATACGAGGCCTTGTCCGCAGAGTTGTCCCGCTCGGCATTTTCTTGCTGGGCGTTGCTCAATTGGCTGCGGCTCTCTTGCGCTTCTTGCGCTTCTTGCGCCTTTTGCGCTTCTTGCGGCTCTTGGGTTTCTTGGCTTTCTCGGTCTTCTTGCGCTTTATGCACAGCCGCCGCTGCACCCATGACAGGGCTCTGGGATACCGCCTCGATGCGACGCGAAAGCGCCTCTAAGCGTTCCTCGATGCGCTTGAAGCCGGCTTCGCACTCGCTCGGCGCCCGCTCACGCAAGAGCTCGCTGTGCTCGCTCAGCCTTGCTACGCGCCCCTGCAAGTCCTGAAGCGCGGCATTGTGGCGGCGGTCGCTGTCGGCGATCTGAACCGCAATCCGGCTCAGCATCGCCCGCACTTCGTCATCCTCATCACCGCCCATGCCTTCATGACCTGGATCGTCGGCGGCAACCCTGCCGGCATGCTTGCCCGCCTCTCGCAACAGCTGGTTTTTGCACGTCATCTCTTTCCCCACGAGCCCAAAGCGAATTCAAACGCACACCGACAGCGCTCTTCGCAAAGCCCGGTTCGAGACAAAGCCCCGTCCGAGTCATAGATACTCGACTGAGAAACGAGAGATGGATCGCCAAGCTGCCCAATACGCCTTGCGGTGTGCGAACTCGAACCCGAACACCAGTACAAGTTGCGGATTCTGAAAAGAAATCTCGCATCGGGCCGTAAAGTTTCGGTTAAGCGGCTGGTCAATTTGGCATCGCCAAGCGGCCCCGGCGTCTCCCCAGCGCCACACTTGGTGCGAATGGTGCAGGCCCCGCGACGGTCTGCAAAGCCGTCTCAGGTTGCCTTCACATGGTTCGAGTGCCAGGGGACCGGCGCGTGTGATGAAAAATGGTACCGAGCACCGCTCATCTTGCACAACTGAGGTGATGACGTTCAGGTGGTACAGCGCGCCCTCCTTGGCGTCATCGCTGGCTACCCGCCTTTGCGGGCACAATTTGCGAGCCGGCGATCCAGGACCAGGAGTTGCAACGGTCGTGAACTGCGGCCCTGGATGCCCGGGTCTGCTCCCCGGCTCACGCCCGAGGACGGGCATGACGTAAATGGGGTCCACTCCTACCGCGCGACGGGGGCGATTTCGAGGGTGCCCGAGGCCGTGCGCGCAAAGCGCTCGGGGCGGTACATGTCCTCAATCGTCGCCGGCGGATGGACATAGCGCCCGGGCGTCACCGCCCGCACCATATAGGCAATGGTGAGGGTGTCGGGCTGCTTGTTGCCGCGCGCATTGAGATCGAACGAGGCGACGAAACGATCGTCGCGGAACTCGCTATGGCTCGGGTGCACCGTGGTCTTGAGCCAGGAGAGGCTCTTGATGCTAGCGCTGTCGACAATGCGCGGGTTCTCGATCTCAAAGCCCGCCGGCAGGCGGTCGACGAGCAGCAACTGCCCGGCCTTGGCCTCGCCCGGGGTGGCCTCGAGGACGACCACAAGGCGCGTGTTCTGCGCCACCTTCGGCGCGGCGGATGCGGCGGATGCGGCCTTCGGCGCGCCTTCGTCGCTGTCGGGGCTCCCGTCGGTGCTCGCGCCGCCGCCACCGTTGTTGCTGCCCGCGAGTGCGAGCTCCCTGCCATCGAGGGTGAAAAACCGCCGCTTGAGCGTAAAGCCATGGGCACGCGCGGGCTCGGGCATCATCGCGGCACCGGTCACCGTGACCGCCACCTTGATGGGCTCGGCGCCCTCATTGCGGACGACAAGCGGGCTCCGGGCGAGCGCTGCGGCGTCGAGGCCTTCAATCACAGTGCCCTCTTGCGCGCGATCGCCAACCATGAGCCGCACGCCTTCGGCCTTGGCCAGAAGCGCGCGCGCGGCGAGCAGCAGCCACGCGTTCTCCTGCGTGGAGGTGGTGGAGCGGGCCTTGAGTGCGGCCGTCACGAGATCGGTGAGCCGTGCGACCCGCCCTATTGTCACGCCGGTCTCGGCAACGAGCGCCAGCGTGGCCGCGCGATCGCGCAGGGAGCTGCCAAAGTCGTTGCGGAAAGCGACGGTGTTGACGCCGGGCCGGCGCGTCGGGCGCGGGCGCTCGAGCAGTGCCATGGCCGAGGCGAAGGCCTCGCTCGCGCGGGCCTTGTCGCCATACATGGCAAGCGCCGCCCCGAGCTGGGCACGGGCGATGGCGGTGCTGAACCGTTCGAGGCGCGTATCGACATAATAGCGCAGGTCGCCCACCGGCGCGCGACCGTTGCGGGCCAGCACATAGAGGGCATAGGCGATCCCTTCGCCGCCGCGCTCGAAGTCGCTCGCATAACTGATGGCGTTCTGCAGTCGGTCGAGGGCAAGCGAGAAGGCGCGGGCCGGCACCGTGTAGCCCTCCTCGCGGGCGCGGGTGAGGAAATCGCTGACATAGGCCGAGAGCCACAGATCACGTGTGCCGCTGCCTCCGGGCCACCACAGTCCAAAGCCGCCGCTCGGCCCCTGGAGCGCCAAGAGCCGCTCGATCGCACCCTCGACGCGCTTGCGCACGCCCTTGGGCGTGGCGAGCCCCGAGCGCCTGGCGACGGACGAGAGATAGAGGAGCGGCAAGGCCTTGCTGGTCGTCTGCTCGGCGCAGCCGTAAGGGTAGCGGTCGAGCGCCATGAGGAGGCCCGGCACATCGAGGCTGGCCGCAGGGCCCGCCACGAGTGAGACATGGGAACGCTCGGGGATGAGATCGGCGAGAATGTCCGGGCCGATGGTGAGCCGGCCACCGCGCGCCGCCAACACATGCACACTCCGGCGCCGGATGTTGGGGGCCGGTGCCTTGACATCGAGCGCAATGCGGCGGCTGACCGCGATGCCATCGGGCCCGCTCACACGGACTTCGTAGATGGTCTTGCCGAGACGCGGCGGCATGAGCGGCACCGCAATCTGTTTGCGCGCGCCTGCGGGCAATGTGATCTCGCGCTCAAAGAGGGCTGCACGTGACGCCTCGCCGTTTGCGCCAGCGGCCTCGCCGACAATGGTGCGCCCCGTCTCGAGCCCGTTCGCGAGCCCGTTCGCGAGCCCATCCCCGAGGCCGTCCGGGCCGCTTTCGCCGGCGGCCACGGGCTCTGCCGCAACGGCCACGCGATAGCCACCGCTCCGGCCCTCGACATTGTGGAGGTCGACCACCATCCGCGCCTCGTCGCCGAGTGTCAAAAAGCGCGGTGCGGTCACAAGTAGCGCCACCGGGTCGCGGACAATGACATCGCCCGTGCCATGACCCAGCTTGTCCCTCGACCAGGCCACGGCCATCACCCTGAGGGTGCCGTTGAAGGCGGGCAGGTCGAACGAGACCGTCGCGCGGCCATCGGGCCCTGCCGTGACAATGCCCGAGAAGAGCGATACCGGCTTCTCGACGGGAGGCGGCCCGACCTCGACGGGGGCCCCGGGCCCGTCACCGCCCGAGCGCAGGCGGCCGCGCTCGGCCCGCATGCCGTCAATAAGCCGGCCGTAGAGATCGCGAATCTCGGTGGCGAGCCGGCGGCGGCCATAGAACCATTCCTCAGGCGCGGGCGGCGCAAAGCGGGTCATGGTGAGGATGCCCACATCGACCGCGGCGACAACGAGATGCGCTTGCTCGCCCGCCTTGAGCCCGGTGAGACTGATCGGGATATCGAGGCGCGAGGCCGCCTCGACCTTTTTCGGCAGATCGAGCGCAACACCGATCGTGCGCGCCGACTGGTCGACACCAAGCCAGGCGAGGCCTATGGAGCGGCCGGGCATCTGCTTGGCCTTGACATCCATGGGGCGGTAGAAGAAGGCCGTGACATAGGCGCCGGGGCCCCAGTCCTCGTCCACCGGGAGGGCAACCGTCGTGCCGCCCGCCGGAACCTTGACCTCGCGCTTCCAGGCAAGGCCATTGCCAAGCACCATCACGAGCGCCCGGCCGGCCACCTCGGTCTCGATTGCGAGCCGCGCTGTCTCGCCTGGGCGATAGCTTTCCTTGTCGAGGGCCATCTCGAGGATCTCAGGCGAATCGGCGCTCTCGCTGCCATACCAGCCCGCGGCAAAGCCGACACTGCTTGCAGGCCCCGACGGCTCGCTTGACGTGACCTCGAGGCGGAATTGCCCCCAATCGACGGGCACACGGATGCGCCCCGGCTTGCTGGGCTCGGTTGTGAGCTCGCCCTCGGCCACGCGGCGGGTGTAGGTGACGGGCTCATATTGCCAGGAACCGCCGCGGCGGTACCACTGATAGCGGCGTTCGATCCTGAGCAGTTGCCATTTGAGCCTGTCGGCGGCGGCCGGTTTGCCCGCCTTGTCGAGATAGATGACATCGAACTCGGCCTGCTCACCGCGGCCGAGCGCGCCGGGCTCGAACAGTGGTCGGATGCCGATGAGTGGGCGCTCGGGTGCCACCTCGAGGGTGGTGCGCCGCTCGACGGCGCGCCCGCCCGGCTCGCGCAGCCGCACCAACACCTCGGCTTCAAGCAGGCGCGAGGTGCGCGGCAGGGCCGGCAAGGCCACGGCGAGCCGCGCCCGGCCCTGGGCGTTGGTCCTGGGCAGGTATTTGAGCGGGGCCCGCAGCGGGCGCACGCGCTCATCCTCGAGCCCGAAGCGATAGCCGGCAAAGCCTTCGATGCCACTCTTGCGCTCGCGGACGATCACTTCGCCCTCGATGGCGAGATCAGAGGCCGGCGGCCCGTAGAGATAGCGCCCCGAGAGCTCGATGGCGGCGCTCTTGCCCGGCCTTACCACCTTCTCGGCGGGCTTGAGTGTGAACTCCAGGCGCTCGGGCAGGAAGTCCTCGACCAGGAATGAGGTTTCCGCGAGCGGCGCCGCCTTGGGATCGGCATAGACCTTGGCGCGCCAGGTGCCCGTCATCGCGCCCTTGGCGAGCGGCAGGCTCGCCACGCGGCCCCCGGCGCCCGCATCGGCCATGGTCAGGCGCCGATGCTCGACACCGTCGGGGCGCTCGATGACGAGTGTCAGGGGCACGCCGGTGACGGCCCTGGCCCTCTGGTCGCGCAACAGGGTGGTGATGTGGACCTGGGCGCCCGGGCGATAGATGCCGCGCTCGGTGAAGGCATAGGCATCGAGCGGGCCCGGTGCGGGCCGCCCGGCCACGCCGCGATCGCTGAGATCGAAGGCCCCGGTGGTGAGATCGAGAAAGGCATAGTCGCCGTTCTCGCTTTCGGCCACGACAAGCGCAGGCTCGAGCCCCCCTTCACCGCGTGCGAGGCCCGCTGCGAAGTGGCCGTGGCCGCCGGCATCGGTTCGCACCTCGCCCAGGACCTCATTGTTGCGGGCGATGAGACGGAGCCGGGCGCGCGCCGCGGGCACGGCGGTCTCGAGCGAGCGGACAAAGACATGAATGCCGTCCTCAGCACCGAGGGCCGTCAGGCCGAGGTCCGAGACCACGAACCACTGGGTGGCCTTGTCCTCCCAGTAGCGGGGGCGCCTGGCAGCATCCTTGGGCTCGGCGATGAGCACATAGACGCCCGGCTTCAAACGGCCGATGGCCTCGCTCACGGGGAATGCGGTGGTCACCTCTTCATTGAGGCGGCTTGCGACCGCAAGGGTGCCCTTCCAGACCAGCTCACCGCGCTCGGTCTTGAGCCGGTTGACCTCATAGCCCGAATAGTCGCGCTGAAGCTCTCCCTTGATGACGGCAGGCGCAAGCCCGCGATCGCCGATGCGATAGACCTCGAGCGCAATCTCCTTGGTGTTGACGGAGATGAGCGGCAAGCCCTGCTGGCCGGTGCTCGGCAGCACATAGCTGCGCCCGCTGGTGCGCACCGAAGGCGCGCGGTCGCGCACATAGATGTTGAGCTCGGCCGTCTTGAGCAGGCTCTCGCCGATGGCCGACGGCAGGCCGGCGCGGACCGCAACCTTGTAGCGCTCGCCATGCGCGAGGCCTTCGAGGCAGAGCTGGCGATCCTCGACATCGATGGCCGCCGGGTCGCGGCCGTCGACTGAGACGAATTTCGCGAAATCGATATCGCCACGCGCAAGCTCTTCGGAGAACTGGATGCAAAGGCGCGGTGTGCGGGTATCGGACTGGACGCTGTAATCGAGGATGCGAAAGCCATGCTCGGCCCGCAGCTTTTCATAGACGGCGCGGATCGGGGGGCTGTCGTTAAGGGCCAGGCTCGCCTTGAGAGCATTGATGGCGGGTCGCCAGCGCTGGCGTGCGACGTAGATCTCCCCAAGCAAGGCAAGCGCCTCGGCGCGCAGCTCGGGAAGCCGCGCCCGTTGATAGGCTCGATAGGCGGCCCCCGAGGCGTTCGAGACGAGGGTATAGCTGTCGCCGCCCTGAGCGGTACTTCTCAAGGCCAGAAGCGACTTGGCGAGGCCGAGCCAGGCCTTGGCGTCATTGGGCTGCGCGCGCACACGGGCGGCGAAGAGGTTGGCTGCGCGGGCGCCTTCGCCCTTTTCAAGAGCCTCGAGCGCATCTCGGTGGATTGTTGCCGCGGCGCCAGTGGCCGGCTTGATCTTGGCTTTCAGATAAGCCTCATAACGAGCCGCGGCGCGCTCTGTGGTGG
>WGBL01000075.1 GCA_015494375.1 Hyphomicrobiales bacterium
AGATGGCCCCGAGCACGCTCGGCTTTTTGTGCACAATCCACTCACACACCATCCAGGCAAGGGCCGCTGCCGCGGTGGCGATTTGCGTCACCAGCATGGCCATGCCGGCAGCGCCATCGGCGGCCACCGCCGAGCCGGCATTGAAGCCGAACCAGCCGACCCAGAGGAGCGACGCGCCGATCACGGAGTAGACGAGGTTATGCGGCGCCATGTTCTCGGTGCCATAGCCGCGCCGCTTGCCGAGTACGATGGCCGCGACAAGCCCGGCAATGCCGGCGTTGATATGAACGACCGTGCCGCCCGCGAAGTCGAGCACGCCCGCATCGCCCAGAAAGCCGCCACCCCAGACCCAGTGGGTGATGGGGGCATATACGATCACCATCCAGAGGCCGAGGAAAACCAGCATTGACGAGAACTTCATGCGGTCGGCAAAGGCGCCCGTAATGAGCGCCGGGGTGATAATGGCGAATGTCATCTGAAAGGTGATGAAGACCGATTCGGGGATCGAGCCATTGAGTGTGTCCTTGCCGACGTGGGCGAGGAACATTTTGTCGAGGCCGCCCACCCAGGCATTGAGCGCCCCGCCGTCACCGAAGGCGAGCGAATAGCCGATGATCATCCACAACACCGACATGAGGCACGCAGTTGCAAAGCTCTGCATGACGGTGGCCAGCACGTTTTTCTTGCGCACCATGCCGCCATAAAAGAGCGCCAGGCCCGGAATCGTCATCATCAGGACGAGCGCGGTCGCCGTTAGCATCCAGGCGGTGTTGCCGGTATCCAGTTTGGCCGCATCCTGCGCCAATGCCGGCACGCTCATGGCCACAAGTGCCGCGCCCGAGGCGAGAGGAGCTCGCCAGATTCGTTTCGCATTCATGATCTTTCCCCTATCTTTCCCCTGTTTGACTGCTCGTAGCTCTTGGTTTTGCGTCCTAGTTGATCACGCCACCCGACGCAGCGCGACGCGCTCGACGCCTAAAGCGCGTCGGCGTCCGTCTCGCCGGTCCGGATGCGCAGTGTCTTCTCGACATCGAGGACGAAAATCTTGCCGTCGCCGATCTGCCCGGTGCCGGCGGCGCCGGCGATCGCCTCGACCGCCCGGTCCGCTTGCTCGGCAGGCACCACAACTTCGATCTTCACCTTGGGCAGGAAATTCACGGCGTATTCGGCGCCGCGATAGATTTCGGTGTGGCCTTTCTGTCGACCATAGCCCTTGACCTCGGTCACCGTGAGCCCGGCAACGCCAATGCCGGTCAATGCCTCACGGACCTCGTCGAGCTTGAATGGCTTAATGATCGCCATGATCAGTTTCATCGCATTATCCCCGTTCTGGTTGATTACTGTTGCGGTTGATCCCTGCTCTGGTTGCTCCCCGTTCTGGTTGCTCCCCGTTCTGGTTGCTCCCCGTTTTGGTTGCTCCCCGTTCTGGTTGCGTTCTGTTCCGGCTCTCCGGGGCGCCGTTCTGGTTGTCTGGACACACAGGCGGCGCGGCCATGGGCACCGGTCCGCCGCAAACAGCAAACGCGCGTCCCAGGCCAAATCAAGGGTCGTGCCAAAACGGAATGCGATACCTAGATCATTGATTTTATGAGATAATTTCGGAACTGCCGCCAATCGCCTCGGTGCGCAGCCATGCGATTCTGCCTAAAGATTGGGCAGGATCGCAAGATTGCTCAATTCTTGGGCAGTCTTGGCGTGGCCGCTCAGCGCGGCTGAAAGGCGCTGGCACGCTGGCGCATGAGCCCTTCCTGGGCGACCGAGGCGACAAGGCGGCCATCACGGCTGAAGATCATGCCGCGGCAAAAGCCGCGCGCGCCCTGGGCCGAGGGGCTGTCCTGGACATAGAGCAGCCATTGGCTGGCGTCGACCGGGCGGTGGAACCAGATGGCATGATCGAGGCTGGCGAGTTGCACGTCGGGGTCGAAGAGGAATTTGCCGTGGGCGATAAGCGCCGTATCGAGTAACGTAAAGTCCGAGGCGTAGGCAAGCACACACTGATTGAGCGCAAGGTCATCGGCGAGTGTGCCGTTGGCGCGAAACCAGATAAGCTGCTTTGGAGCGCGCGGCTCGCGTGAGAGGTAGCGGGAGAAATCGACGAGGCGCATCTCGATGGGCCGCTCGCGCTGCCAGTAGGCGCGCATGCGCTCGGGAAGCTTGTCGATGAACTGGGCGACGAGCTCGCTCTCGCTCGGCAGCTCCTCGGGTGCCGGGATGCCGTCGGGCATCGGCATCTGGTGCTCGTAGCTCTCCTCGAGTTTGTGATAGGAGGCCGACATGGAATAGATGGCCGCACCATGCTGGATGGCGACGACACGCCGGGTGACAAAGCTTTTGCCGTCGCGGATGCGGTCGACCTCGTAGATGATGGGCACCGAAGGATCGCCGGGGCGCAAGAAATAGGCATGGAGCGAATGGCAATGGCGATTCTCAGGCACCGTTCGTGTCGCCGCCACCAGCGCCTGGCCGATCACCTGCCCGCCATAGACCCGCTGCCAGCCGTCTTGGGGACTGCGCCCACGAAAGATGTTTTCCTCAAGCGCTTCGAGGTCGAGGATGTCGAGCAGCCCCCCGAGTGCGGGTGAGGTGGCGGACGAGGGCGCATGATTGTCGCTTGCCATGGGCATTGAGGCTCCGGGCTGGCCGTGTTCTTAGTCCTGGTCGTTGGCCGGACGTGGCCGTTCGGGCGGCAGGAGACGCCGCGAGCGGCTTGATGTCAACCTGAGATTATGGGGCTATGGGGCAAGGCACACCGGCACGGCGGCCGCCATGCGTGCTGCGGTCGTAGATGCGGTCGCAAATGTCGGGAATATCGGGCATGAAGCACCATGAACAGGGCACAGAGGCCTGAAAGATTCGATGTTGCCATCGTCGGTGGCGGCCTTGCCGGGCTGCTGCTGGCGCGGGCGCTTTCGGCGAGTGCGCCCGGGCTTTTGCGCATTGCGCTCCTCGATCGCGGGCGCCTCGTGCCGGAGCGGGCCGACATCCGCGCCTATGCGGTGGCGGCAGGCCCGCGCCGGATGCTCGAGCGGCTCGGGCTCTGGGCGCGCATTGCCCCGGATGCCGAGCCGGTGCGCGCCATCGACATCGCCGATGCCGAGCTCAACTCGCCGCTGCGGCTGGCCATCCTCCATTACGACAACACCCTCGATGACGGCGCGCCGGCCACCCATATTGTGCCGCACGAGGCCCTCTTGGCGGCGGCGTGCGAGGACGTTTGCCGCGATCCGGGGATCACGCGGCTCGAGGAGACGGCAATCAGCGCGTTTGGCGATTGTGACCGCAACGAGCCTGCCCGGGGCGAGCGGGCGCCGTTGCCCGGTTTCCGGAGGATCGCGTGTGCCGACGGCCGCTGCCTCGAGGCGCGGCTCATCGTGGGTGCTGACGGCCGTCGCTCGAGCGTGCGCAGGCTCGCCCGCATCAAGACCGTCGAATGGGGTTACGGGCAGGCGGGCATCGTCACCACGGTCGCCCACGAGCGCCCGCACGAGGGCTGCGCGCGGCAGCATTTCCTGCCGGGGGGGCCCTTTGCCATTCTGCCGCTCAAGGGCAACCGCTCCTCGCTCGTCTGGAGCGAGGAGAAGGCCGAGGCCGCGCGCATCATGGCGCTCGATGAGGCGGAGTTTCTGGCCGAGCTCCGCCAACGCTTCGGCCGCATGCTCGGCGAGATCACGCTCATGGGTCCGCGGGCGAGCTGGCCGCTCGCCATGCACCTCGCGCGCCGCTTTGTCGCCCACCGGGTAGCGCTCGTCGGCGATGCCGCCCATGGCGTCCACCCGCTCGCGGGCCAGGGGCTCAACCTGGGGCTTCGCGACGTGGCGGCGCTCGCCGAGATCATCATCGAGGCGGCCCGCCT
>WGBL01000076.1 GCA_015494375.1 Hyphomicrobiales bacterium
ATTTTGCACTGTCCTTGATCCGCGGGATTATCGGGGACCCATAGCCCCGAACCTCTCAGAGGCATGGTGTTTATGGGCCCCGGAAAGAAATGCGGATTGACGGCGCGCTTGCCGGCAGCGACATTGGCCGCATTTCTTCCGGGGCGACAACGTTGTGCCACTGGAACCAGGCCCCGCTCCGTCACGCGCCCGGCGGATGGCAGGGGGCGGTGGGTGAGAGTAAGAAACAAAAAGAGAGAGTGTGCAACGTCCAGCTCGCGCAGCTCAGTCGATGAAATGCTTGACGCCCAGCTTTTCGGGACGCGTTGGCAATCGTTAGCACGGAGTTTTGTTCATGCCTGAGCACGGTGGCGCTGAAAGGCGCAGCGATGTTGCAATCTGCGATCCCATCTGGTCGCGGGTGCGTGAGGAGGCGGAGGAGGCGGCGCGGCGCGAGCCGGCGCTTGCCGGGTTCCTGTTTGCCACCATCCTCCATCACCAGCGGCTCGAGCAGGCGATTTGCCATCGCCTCGCCCAGCGCCTCACCCATCCGGACGTCGACGCCGGCCTCCTGTTCGACACCTTCGACGAGCTGAGAGAGAAGAATCCGGCGTTTTGCGAGATCTTCCGCGCCGATCTGTTGGCGGTTTTCGATCGCGACCCGGCTTGCCATCGCTTTATCGAGCCGCTCCTCTATTTCAAGGGTTTTCACGCCCTCGAGACCCATCGCTTCGCCCATGCCCTGTGGCGCGAGGGGCGGAAGGATTTCGCGCTCTATCTGCAAAGCCAGGCCTCGCGCATCTTTGCCATCGACATCCACCCCGCCGCACGCATCGGCAAGGGCATCTTCATCGACCATGGTCATGCCATTGTCATCGGCGAGACGGCCGTCGTCGAGGATGAGGTTTCGATCCTGCACAATGTCACGCTTGGTGGAACCGGCAAGGAGAGCGGCGACCGCCATCCTAAGATCGGCCGGGGCGTGCTCCTGGGGGCCGGGGCCAAGGTGCTTGGCAATATCCGTGTCGGTGCCTGTTCGCGGGTGGCCGCGGGCAGTGTGGTGCTCGCCGATGTGCCGCCCAAGAAAACGGTTGCCGGAATACCGGCGCGTGTGGTCGGCGAGGCGGGGTGCAGCGAGCCGTCGCGCACCATGGATCAGATGCTCGATCGCGCAAGCGGGGCGGGTCCCAAGCGTGGCGGGGGAGACTAGCTGAATGGAGGCGACCAATCTCCCCGAGTCGCAGCAACTGGTTGCCTTCGGGGGGCGTCACCTGCTATCAGGCGGTCTTGTCGTCCTCGGTTGGTCCGTGGTCAGGTTTTCTCAGCTCTTAAAGGGCGGCTCTTTTGAGCTTTATGACAGGCCTTGAGCTCTTTTCTTATGTTATGGTGGGCCAATCTACGGACAGTCAGCCCTTGAGGACGCCGACGAATGTTCCGGCGAACTCACTCCAACCCCAATGGCGTCAGGAGGCGCACCCAGAGCCGTGACCCAGGACGAAGTAAGGCGCCTCGAAGCCTATTTGCGCCAGCTCTTTCGGCTCGATACCATCGAAGTCCGTCCGCGGCCGACCAAGGATGATTCGGTCGAGGTCTATATCGGTGACGAGTATATTGCGACCATCTTCCGTGATCCCGATGATGATCAGGATTACCAGTTTCAGATGGCCATTCTTGCAATCGACCTGCCCGAGTTGTGAGTTGTGAGGGGTGCAAAAGCGCGCCGAGCGACGCGTTGGTTGCGCTTGCGAATGCGGGCGGGCAAGGGGGCGCGATCGAAAAGGTGCCCGATGAGCGGTGCCGCCGAAAGTGGCAGAGTGCGAATCTGTGAATTAGGGCTTGCCAGAGACTGTCAAGCCCTATTATAAGGCACGGGTGGGCGCCTGCGAGCGGGGGCGGCCACGATAACGCTTGGGCCGAAGCAACTTTGGCCTGCCGAACTTGGGGGCCTGCCGAACTTGGGCCGATCGAACTGTTTCAGCATACTCGCAACTACGAAGATGACCGGATGGCAAGGCCCCGTCTAGCGAGGCTGTGGCGGCGGGGATCGTCGAGGGGCGTTCCGCGCGGCGTGGATGGTGTCGGTGCGGGCGATCGGGGGGGCGGTTCCAACATGGCTGTTAGCTGATAAGGCTGATGAAGCTGAGGGCTTTTGCCAAAGAGGGGTGTAGCTCAATTGGCTAGAGCGTCGGTCTCCAAAACCGAAGGTTGGGGGTTCGAGACCCTCCACCCCTGCCAGCCGGTATTGGGCTCAGGCGTTACGCGTCGCGGCCTGGTGAGGGACCGAGCTCGAGGTGCCGAAACGTGGCGCACAGAGTCTTTGCTGGGTGTGTGGCGCCGGGATGCATGATAATAGCTCGATAATGGAATGCCTGAGCTGAGGCGCCTGATGATATTGAGGCGTCTGTGATGCGGGCGCTTTGTCAAAGGTCCCTGTGCGGTGCGCCGCGCTGCGGATGGTCGATAGGAGGGGCGATGGCCAAGACAAACCCAATCGAGTTTTTCCAGCAGGTCCGCTCCGAGGTCTCGAAAGTCACATGGCCCACGCGCAAGGAGACGATGATCACCACGGCGATGGTCTTTGTCATGGTCATCTTGGCGTCGCTGTTCTTTTTCGTGACGGATCAGATCATGGGCTGGCTTGTCGGGCTCCTGCTCGGAGTGGGGCGCTGAGTGTGTGGCTCAGCGGTATCGCAGGCAAGTACCGGGGCGGTGTCACGAGGTAACGCCGCAGACGCCACATTAGAGCTACCTGCTGTGTTGGCAGGCGAGCGCCCTGGCCGAAACTCACCGGGAGCCGGACTCGCCATAAACCCATAAACAAAGCCGGGTGCGCCAAAAATAAACAAGTCGCGGAAACCTAAGAGAAAATTAACCATAAAGAGTTCATCTCGCAATGGCCAAGCGCTGGTATATC
>WGBL01000077.1 GCA_015494375.1 Hyphomicrobiales bacterium
ATGTACAGGTTCAGAAACATCTGAGAGATTGTAGCTGACGAATCAGTTCGGGGTTCGCCAAGCTGTGCGTTGCGAAACGACCACAGCAAAGGAGAACCCCGATGAAGGTTTTTGGCCTTCAGGCACATGTATACCGCAATGCCCGCGCCGCGTCCCGGATCGAAGCGAATGAGCGTAGCGAAAAAGCGAAGAGCCGGGACGCGGCGCTGCAACGCTGGCACGAGGCGCGCCGCAACGGGCTCACCGCCGCAAACGCCGCCAAGGCCGTTTCAGTCCCAGTTTCAACCCTTTACGCCTGGGACAAGGCGCGGCGCCGGGGCGGCCTCAAGGCGCTCGAGCCGCGCAGCACCGCGCCACGCAAACGCCGGGCAAAGACGTGGAAAACCGAAACGCTGACCGCGCTCGAGAACCTGCGCAACGATTATCCCATGTGGGGCAAGCGCAAGCTCGTCGTCCTCCTCAGACGCGATGGCCACGACGTCTCAGAGAGCACCGTCGGCCGCATGCTCGCCTATCTGGTCGCCCGAGGCGCCATTCAGCCGGTGCCCGAGCTGCGCAAAAGCGCACCAAGAGCCGCGCGGCGCAAGCGTCCGCACGCCACCCGCTTGCCAAAGAAACTCAAAATCACCCGGCCCGGACAGCTCGTCCAGATCGATACCATGACCATCACCATCGGCCCCGGCAATCTCGTCAAGCAGTTCACCGCCTACGACCCCGTCGCCAAATGGACCGTCGCCCGCGCCCGGCGCCGTGCCACAGCCGGAAACGCCAAGGACTTCCTCGATGAACTGATAAAACGCCTGCCCTTCCGCCTCGACGGCATCCAGGTCGACGGCGGATCGGAGTTCATGGCCGAGTTCGAGGCCGAGGCAAAACGGAGAAAAATAACCATGCACGTCACCCCGCCCCGCCGGCCCGACTTCAATGGCCATGTCGAGCGAAACAACGCAACATGGCGCTACGAGTTCTACGGCGTCTACGAACTGCCCCAAACACTCGATGAACTCAACCCGCTCGTCGATGCCTTCGCGCAACTCCACAACACATTCCGTCCCCACAACGCACTTGCAGGCTTGACACCGCTCGAGTACCTCAATCAGCGCAACGCCAGAGCCGAACCCCAAATGTCTAAAATGTACTGAACCTGGACAGGGGCTCGATCATTGGGCCCGGCATCACTATCATTACAAGGCTCACTATAAGGCGCAAAGGCACGCTTGAGAAAGCACTGGCCCAATATGAAGATCGACATCGAGATCAGTGATACCGTCGTCGACCTCTTGGGCGAAGGGGTCGATCCCACGATCCAATCGCTCAAGCTGGCTGAGGATGCGACGGTTGCCGATGCCCTCAAGGCCCTCGGCATCGCCCCGGATGCACAGCTCTTGCTCATTCTTGACGAGAGGGTGGTGCCGCACTCCGAGCGTGACGCGCTTGCGCTTCATGAGGGCGCGGCATTGCAAATTCTTCCGCCCCTCAAGGGCGGCTGAGCGAGTCTACCGGCCTAAGCGCGGGGGCGAAGCGCGTGGGCCGCGCCGTGTGTGGGGGCAGTGTGCTGGGGCAGCAAGTGAGGATCTTGCCAGGCTGCGGATGCTCCGGCGGCCCACCCGCTCCCGCCTCCTCAGCCCTGGCGGCCCTCCAGCGCCTCAAGCCGCGCCTCGAGCGCCGCCAGGCGCTCGGCCAGTTGCTCGTTCTCCTCGCGGGCCTTCTCGGCCATGGCCTTGACGGCCTCAAACTCCTCGCGCTGGACGACATCCATCTCGCGCAAGAAGCGCTCGCCCTGGCTGCGCATGAGTGTCTCGAACTCGGTCCTGAGGCCCTGGGCGGCGCCCGCAGCATCGGTCATGAGCTTGGCAAGCTCATCGAAAAAGCGGTTGCTGGTCTGTGTCATGGGCTCTTGCCATCCGCCTGATCGGGGACTCTTGCCATCCACCTGATCGGGGACAGCGATTGGTCACTGTCTCCAATCAGACTCTTGTCGCGCTCTCAAGTCACTTTTGACCAAACGAGCGCGGCGGGCAAGGGCCAATATGCCGGCCGGCCCGGTGTCAGCTGGTTGGCGAGCCTTTGGGGCGGCGATGTTTGCCCCGCGTATCGGGCAACGGGGTCGGCGCGCCACCGGGCTGTTTGAGCGGGATGGTGACCGTGGGCTCATACTTGTTCATGGCCCCTGTGCCGGCATCGATCGCAACACCAACGAGGCCGCCGGCAATGATATTGCCCACAGTCATGGCCTCGAACTTGGAATCGACGACCGCCACGGTGGGCTCGAACCCCGGTCGCTCGCATGTGATCTCAATCGCCTTGCGGCTCTTGGAAATTTTCACCTCGGCCGGCGTCGGTGCCGCCCGGCCGATGACCTCACCGTCACGGCGCAAGACGCAATCGGCCCCCTGGGGCACCGTGTTCACACTCAGCTTCTGGGTCGTTCCCCGGACGATCGAGGCACACCCCCCAAGGCCAAGGCCGACGAGCAACAACGCACAGGCGGCCGCTTGCACTCCATTCTCAAGACGCATGACTTCGCACCCCCCAACGCTCAAATCTGGTACAGTTGTCGCAGCTCACTTACGAGAGCTTTGGGCATCATCCCCGAAAGAATGCATTTCTTGTTTCCGTTGGCAAGCAGAACACTGTTTTGCGCTTCGGGGGCTCAGGCGAACGGATTGTCGCACGGCCCTTTGGCCACCCTCCATTCCATTGCGCCCGATAGGAATTGCGCCCTTTGAGCGCCGCGCTTTGCGGGCATTCCGGGTTGTCGGCGCCCGTCCGGCGCGCAACAAGCATCAGGCGCAGGCGGGGCTCGGCTCATGCCAAGGTCAGTCGGTGCGACGCTTGTCAGACCATCGAGGGCGGGCGTGGGCTCGGCCACGGGCTTGACCATGCGTGCTCAGCGCCGCTCCCCATCCCTCTCTTCGCCGACTGGGCATGCCTCGAAATGGTGGGCGATGGCATTGGCGTAGTAGCTAACGAGCGCGCGTTCCCCGGGCACCATCCGCAGGAGGCCGTCCTCGGCGACGACCAGGCGGCGCAGCGTCAGCATGCGCAAACCCACATCGACCGCATACTCGAGGTCAGCGCGCGGGATATGGATATGGGCGCCCCGGCGCCTGAGTTTCTCGATGAGGGCGAAGACCCGGCCCTTGAGCTCGAGCGAGGAA
Organism: Hyphomicrobiales bacterium; assembly: GCA_015494375.1. Classification (GTDB taxonomy): domain Bacteria; phylum Pseudomonadota; class Alphaproteobacteria; order Rhizobiales; family S144-23; genus S144-23. The sequence goes on from WGBL01000077.1 coordinate 3,162, forward strand.
AGCGGCCCGCCCTCGGCCTCGAGAAAGGCGGTGGCCACGAGCGAGACCGGCAGGGCGGGAATCACCCGGCCTACCTCGGCCATGAGCCGTTCGCCGAGTTGCGTGATCTCGCGCGCCCGCGCCTCAGGTGCGAGGGTGCGCAGATCGATGCCGCGCGCGCTAAGGTACGCGCGCAAGGAGAGCGGCGCGCCGAAGCTCACGCAGGCATAGCCATAGCGATACCAGCGGCCGCGGATCGCCAGCCAGAGATTGCGCAACAGGAATTTCGCGAGAATGCGCGGCGAGAAACGAAAGCGGGGCCGCTCGCCCTTGTCGCCGCGCGTCTCGGCGGCTGCGGTGAGCACGCGGTCCTCGAGTACGCGGTCGTAGTTGAGGCCTACGGGGATAAAGACCACGTCGCGCGGGCCCTGAGGATCAAAGCCCGAGACCATATAGCTCAAGAGCCCGAGCTTGGGCGGGCGCAGGCGGCCGTCGCGGCTGAGCCCGCCCTCGGGGAACACCGCCTGTGTGACGCCGCCCTGGGTCGCCATGTGGACATAGCGGGCGAGCACCTTGCGATAGAGCGGATTGTTGGAGTTGCGGCGGATGAAATAGGCGCCCATGGCACGAATGAGGCTTTGCAGGAGCCAGACCCGCGCCCACTCGCCCACCGCATAGCTGAGCGCCGAGCTCGACGCCGCCATGTAGGTGACGAGCACATAGTCCATGTTGGAGCGGTGGTTGATGATGAAGACGACGGTGGCGTTGGGCTCAATGGCTTCGATTGCGTCCTCGTCCATGTAACCGAGCCGCACCCGGTAGAGGAACCGCGAAACCCGCCGTGCGAGCCTGGTGCCGATGTTGAAATAGGCATAGGCCGAGAACGCCGGCACGATCTCGCGGGCATAGCGTCTGGCCTCGGCCATCGCCACCTCGCGGGGGGCGCCTTCGCTTTCGGCATATTGCTCGACGGCCGCGAGCACCTGGGGATCGAACAGCAGCCGGTCGATGAGCACCCGACGCTTGGTGAGCTTGAAGGGCTGGATACGAAGCCGAAGCCGTGTGTTGAGCCGCTCGATGGCGCGGTTGACCCGCCTGCGCAGGAAAAAGCGTACCGATGGCAGGAGCAGTCGGTCGACGAGGCCGAGGGTCGCGAGCGCGGCAAGCACCACGACAAGCCAAAGCGGCAGGGTCACCGTTTGCGACACTTCTGAAGCGCTCCTCCCCGGGCCCCGCACCGGCCCATTGCGGCGGAAGAGAGGTTAGCATTTTGGTGCACAAATACCAGACGGCCGCCCCCGCGCCCCTTGCCGACATGGGGCACCGCGGCTACATGGGGGGCGAGCCGTTGCACAAGTCACAGTGGCCAGCGTCGCCACCAGAGGTGTCGCCAGTGCATGCACCAATGCCCACTCAGGCATTCACGCGGCAACACATACGGCAACGCACGCGCCAACAGACAAGGGGGCCTCAGGCATGGTCGCGCTCTTGAACTTCGTCAACTACCTCATCCAGCTTTATATCTATGTCATCATAGCCGGTGTGATCCTGAGCTGGCTGGTGGCGTTCAATGTCGTCAATACGCACAACAATTTCGTCCGCAGTCTCTATTATGCGCTCAATCGCGTGACCGAGCCCGCGCTCGCTCCCATTCGCCGTTTCATGCCCGACCTCGGCGGCATCGACATCTCGCCGATTATTCTGATCCTCGGACTCGTCTTCGTTCAGGCGGTTGTCATCGGCTCTTGCGGTTCGGGCTTTCTGATGCCGCTCGCCTGCGGCCTTTGAGTCATGGCGGCCGCACCCACCAGCGATGGGCGCGCGACACAGCGCCTGGCTGTGCAGACGGCCGAGGGCGGAGTGGCTTTCACCGTCCGGCTGACGCCCCGCAGCAGCCGCGATGCCGTCGCGGGCATCTCTGAGACGGCCGAGGGCCCGGCGCTTGCGGTGCGGGTCAGGGCGGTGCCCGAGAAGGGGCGGGCGAACACGGCGCTCTGTGCGCTCATTGCGACCTGGCTTGGCGTGCCGAAGTCATCGGTGAGGCTCGTTGGCGGCGCAAAATCGCGTCTTAAGCGGATTGCGGTGGCGGGCGAGCCAGGCGAGCTCGAGGGCCGCATCGAGGCGTTGCTCGAAGAGCTCTGAGCCCGATCAATCGCAATCGCAGCGGTCAATCTTACCAATCCCACACCAACCCCACACAATCCCAATCAGAGGGCCCAATCAGAGGGGCTGAAGCGGAGTTCAAAGGAATAGTGCCATGGCCGAAGCAGGCAATACAACGGTCGGCGCGCGGCTCATCGACGGCAAGGCCATTGCCGCCGCGCTGCGCGAACGGATTGGCCAGGCGGTCGCCGGGCTCGCACAAGAACATGGCCTCGTGCCGGGGCTCGCGGTCGTGCTCGTCGGCAACGATCCGGCGAGCGAGGTCTATGTGCGCAACAAGGCCAAACAGACCAAAGCCGCCGGCATGCGCTCATTCGAGCATCGGCTCGCCACCGAGACCAGCGAGACGGAGCTCCTCAACCTTATTGAGCGCCTCAACGACAACGACGAGGTCCACGGGATTCTGGTGCAGTTGCCGCTCCCCTCCCATATCGACACAAGCCGCATCCTCGAGGCCATCGCGCCTGCCAAGGACGTCGATGGTTTTCATCCCCTCAATGCCGGGCGGCTGGCGACGGGCACGCCGGCGCTCGTGCCGTGCACGCCGCTTGGCTGTGTGCTGCTCGCAAAGGGCGTCGAAAGCGATCTTGCGGGGCTGGAGGCGGTCGTGGTCGGCCGCTCCAACATCGTCGGCAAGCCCGTCGCGCAGCTGCTGCTCGCCGAGAATTGCACCGTGACGGTCTGCCACTCGCGCACCCGCGACCTGCCCGAGGTCGTCAGGCGCAGCGATCTCGTCGTTGCCGCGGTCGGGCGGCCGCAGATGATCGGGGGCGACTGGCTCAAGCCCGGCGCCATTGTCATCGACGTCGGCATCAACCGTATCGCCGCGCCCGAGCGGGCGAGCGGCAGCCGGCTCGTGGGCGATGTCGATTTCGAGAGCGCCCGGCGGGTGGCGGGGGCGATCACGCCGGTGCCGGGCGGTGTCGGGCCCATGACCATCGCCTGCCTCTTGCGCAATACGCTGCAAGCAGCCTCAGCCATTCATGGGATCGCCATGCCCGAGGTGTGACGGGTTGGCGCCAAATCTCTGGCGCCGCCTCTCCTCCGCGGGATTTTGGAGACGACAGCGCCGACCTCCCCTTCTGATTTCTGGCTTCAGGTTTCTGGCTTCTGACTTCTGACTTCGGGCTCCCTCAGCCCCAGGGGCCGCGGCCACTGTCGTCATCGAAACGTTGCCTGTCGTCCGCCGCCCGGGAGTGCGACCAGGGGCCCGCATAGTCCTCGCTCATCGGCTCATTTGGTGCATCGAGCCGTTGCCACTCTCTGGCGAGCTCCTCGAGCCGCGCGACCCGCGATTCGGTTGGTGGATGGGTGCGGAAAAGGCTCGCCAACCCATCGCCCGTAAGCGGGTTGACAATAAAGAGATGGGCCGTGGCGGGAAACTCCTCGGCGCTCCTGTTCGTGGTATGGGCCGCCGCCGACGAAATCCGCCTCAGGGCCGAAGCGAGCCACAACGGCCGGCCGACGATCTCCGCCCCCAGCCGATCGGCGCGATACTCACGCACCCGGCTGATCGCCATCTGAACGAGCATCGCGGCAAAGGGCGCAACCAGTGCCGCCAGCAAGACACCCACCCAGCCGAGCGGGTTGTTGTTCGAACGCCCACCACCAAACCAGAAACCAAACTGTGCCAGCATCGATATGGCACCGGCAATGGTCGCCGTAATCGTCATGATGAGGGTGTCGCGCGACTTTATGTGCGCAAGCTCATGGGCGATCACCCCCGCAATCTCCTCTCTGCTCAGGATGTCGAGAAGGCCCGTCGTCGCAGCAACCGCCGCATGGTCGGGATCGCGCCCTGTCGCAAAGGCATTGGGCTGGGGCGTGTGCATGACATAGACCCGCGGCATCGGCAGCTCGGCATTCTCGGCCAGCTGGCGGACGATGGAATAAAGCTCGGGCGCCGTGCGTGCATCCACCTCTACCGCCCCATGCATTCTGAGGACGATCTTGTCCGAATTCCAATAGCTGATGAAATTCATCACCAGCGCCACGCCCAGGGCGATCAGCATGCCTGATGTCCCGCCGATGAAAAAGCCGAGCGCCATGAAGATGGCGGTAAGCACGGCCAGCAACATGGCGGTCTTGACATAGTGCATGGTGCACACTCCTTGGTTTGGCAGCCCTCTCGAGAGCTCACGCCCAGCTGCGGGCTCTTTTCTCCCTTCTGACCGCACCACCCGGGTTTCACGCCAAGCACGACAAGGGCGCAGAGAGGCCGTCTTACTCTTTCAGTCGGCCCGGCAGTCGGCCCGGTCGCTATGCCCCATCCTATAACAACCTTGTTACGGCTCCCGGAATAATACGATCAATCCTTCATATAGAGTCGCGATGGGCACCAACCAGCCCCCGGCATTCGTTTCGAGCACCATATCTTCGAGAAGTGTGAAACCGGCAGACCCACATCGGTCTTTCAATCAGCCTCTTTTCCACACCAAGTGCGTGTATTGATGTTGTATTAACGCCAAATGCGTGTATAAGTGGGATGGTTTGTTGGCATCAGACATCACGCAAGGAGGATGGCAACCTTTGTCGGGTATGAGGATTGCGCTCGCTGTCTTGGCCATATGTGCCACCCTGACCCCCGTCCACCCCGCACGGTCAGGCGAGCGTGCTCCTCTGCCCGGCCCCTTCCTGGGGCGTGTCGAGCGGGTGATCGACGGCGACACCCTTGATGTTCGTGTGCGCATCTGGCTCGACCAGGAAATCCTTGTGCGGGTACGGCTTGCCGATATCGACGCGCCCGAGCTCCAGAGCCGTTGCCCGGCCATGCGCCGCCTCGCGCGCCTTAGCCGCAACGTCCTTGCTGGCATGGTCGCCGGCAGCCCGGTGCGGCTTACGAATGTGCGTCGGGGCAAGTTCTTTGGCCGCGTGATTGCCGAGGTGTTCGATATGGAAGGCCATCAGCTTTCGCGCGCCATGCTGCGCCGCGGCCTCGCCTGGCCCTATCGTGAGCGGCGGCGCTATCGCGGACGCGATTGCCACGAGATTGGTGCCTTCGCTTCCCATTGGGGATTGGCAGACGTGCGGCCCTGATGGGATTGGGGTTCAAATCGATACTCGCTCCCTACTTGTGCGTTACCCATTTTGAGACTTGAGACGAGCGCTGTGCCAAGATGGGCCAGTGGGCCGAGCGTCGGCACTTTGCGAGACGGCACCAGCGCGGCGTCTGGGAGCGCTGCACTCCGTACTGCCCAATCATGAACGCCCAATCTGCGGCGCCCCGCGCACTCCAGCAAGCCGTTCCGGTCCCTCCTGAGACGGGGGCTAACCTTTCGCTAACGCTTGGCGCAGTCTCGCCCCGCTCACACACACGGCACACTCTAACAGGCCCCCGATCTTGCATTGCCCTGCGCGACCACTCGGTAACGTGCGGGAGCAGCAAGAATGAGCCAACAAGATCCATATCAACGGACCCCGGCGCGCCAGATCGGGCGCTTTGGCCGCGACGAGCGCGGGACTGTGGCCATTATCTTTTCGCTCGTTGTGATTGTTCTCATGGGCGGCATCGGGCTAATGATCGACGGTGGGCGGGCGTATCATGCCGCAACCCGCGCCGGCGCGGCGCTCGACGCCGCCGCGCTCGCCGCTGCCAAGGCCATGAACGAGGACGGGCTTACGGGCAGTGCGCTCAGTGACTATGCGCGATCCTATTTCGAGGCCAACATCAAGGGCGTCGGCGCCGATCCCACCACCTTTCAGAACTTCGCGCTTGACGTCGACAGCGCGACGGGTGCCGTGACGACGCGTGTCGAGGCGCGGGTCGACAATTACTTCGCGGGGCTCTTTGGCGTGCCCTCGTTCCAGGTGCTCAAGTCCTCGACGGCTGTCTACAACATCAAGGATATCGAGCTCGCCATGATGCTCGACGTGACGGGCTCCATGTGCAGCCCGTGCAGCAAGATCCGCGATCTCAAGGCGGCCGCCAAGGACCTTGTCGACATCCTCATGAACGGGGCAACGGCCTCACGCAGTGTCAAGATCGGCCTTGCGCCCTACTCCGCCTCGGTTAATGCCGGCGCCTATGCCCGCGCGGTGGCCGATCCCCGGCGCCCGAGCCGCGATGGCTGCGTGATTGAGCGCTCGGGGCCCGCCGCCTATGACGACACCCCGCCGGGGCCCGGCCATTGGCTCGGCACCGCCGGTCGCCGTCGCCCCCGCGATATCGACCCCACCCAGGGGTATGGCAGCTACCGTTGCCCGCGGGCCGAGGTGATGGCGCTGACCACCGACAAGGTGCGCCTCAAACAGCGCATCGACAGTTTCAGCACAGGCGGCTGGACCTCGGGACACCTCGGCATCGCCTGGGCCTGGTATCTCGTCTCGCCGCGCTGGGCGAGCATCTGGCCGGCGTCGGCCCAGCCCGTGCCCTACGGTGACACCGACACCATCAAGGCCGTGCTGCTCATGACCGACGGCATCTTCAATACCGCCTATCAAAACGGCCGCTCGGCCGATCAGGCGCGCGCGCTCTGCAGCCGCATGAAACAGGAGGGGATTATCGTCTATGCGGTGGCCTTTCAGTCGCCCGCCTCGGCCGCGGCGCTCCTCCAGGAATGCAGCACGCCATCGGGCAATGGTGTCGGCCAGACCTTCTTTAATGCCGCCAATGGTGGCGAGCTGCGCCAGGCATTCCGCACCATCGCCGCCCAGCTCAACACCTTGCGGCTCGCAAAATAACGCACCGGTGCTCCATGCTCACGTTCCGCCGGACTATGCCTCCCGGAGCGCGGCTCGCCAGATGCTCGGCGCGTGGGGCCTGTTCCAGACCGCAGCCGAGGCCGGGGCAGAGCAGCGTGGGGTGTATGCTCCCCACCTCAGACGCCTCACCTGCTCTGTCCCATCCCTCCTTTCTCGCTCACTCTACGGCTGAAAGAGGGCCGACCAACGCGCCCGGCCCGCGCGCTCCGCTGGCGACGTTGACAAAGCCGCTCCCGCACCCCTTGATGGCGCCGAGGGCTAGAATGGGGCAAAGAGGGGCAGATCATGGGCAGAGGCAAAGGCAAGGAGGGCGTTGGCCATAACGAAGAGCGGCGGCGGAGACCGCGGGCAAAACGCATCCCCTGGGTGCCGAATACCGTCAAGCTGCTGCTGTTCGTGCTCCTTGTGAGCTTTGTTCTGGCGGTGCGGGC
>WGBL01000078.1 GCA_015494375.1 Hyphomicrobiales bacterium
GCCCTGGATGCCCGGTCACGCCCGGGCGTGACCAGGGGTGGGAGCGGGCAAGGGTGCGAGGCGTGCAAGTGGTGCTCAGGCCGCGCAATCCGTTGATGACAAGCCTGTCATCTGGCGCCTGATACCTGGCACCTGGCTTAGGCCGCCTTCTTGAGCAGGCCGCGGTTGACCAGGGCCTCGGCGATTTGCACCGTATTGAGTGCCGCGCCCTTGCGCAGGTTGTCCGAGACCACCCACATGTTGAGGCCGTTCTCGATGGTCGAATCCTCGCGGATGCGGCTCACATAGGTGGCGAAGTCGCCGACGCAATCGACGGGGGTCACATAGCCGCCATCCTCACGCTTGTCGACGACGAGCACACCGGGGGCCTCGCGCAGAATCTCGCGCGCCCGATCCGCCGAAATCTCGCGCTTAAAGGCAATATTGACCGCCTCGGCGTGGCCCACGAACACCGGCACCCGCACGGCCGTTGCCGTCAGCTTGATCGCCGGATCGAGGATCTTCTTGGTCTCGGCAACGAGCTTCCATTCCTCTTTGGTTGAGCCGTCCTCCATGAAGACGTCGATGTGAGGAATGACATTGAATGCGATCTGCTTGGTGAACTCCTGGGGCGTCGGTTCGTCGTTGACATAAATGCCCTTCGTTTGCAGCCAGAGCTCGTCCATCGCCGCCTTGCCCGCGCCCGAGACCGACTGATAGGTGGCGACCACCACCCGCTCGATGGTGGCGGCATCATGGAGGGGCTTGAGCGCCACTACCAGTTGCGCCGTCGAGCAATTGGGGTTGGCGATGATGTTCTTCTTGGCAAAGCCCTCGAGCGCATGGGCGTTCACCTCAGGCACGACGAGCGGCACGTCGGCGTCGTAGCGCCAGGCGGATGAGTTGTCGATGACAACGCAGCCGCTGGCCGCGATCCGCGGCGCCCACGCCTTCGAGAGCGTCGCGCCCGCCGACATGAGCGCAAAGTCGCATTTCGAAAAGTCGAAGGTCTCAAGATCGCGACACTTGAGAATGCGGTCTCCGAACGACACCTCGCGCCCCAGCGACCGCCGCGAAGCGATAGCATAGACCTCACCCGCGGGGAACTGGCGCTCGTCGAGAATGGCCAGCATCTCCTGGCCGACATTGCCGGTGGCACCGACGATGGCGATATTGTAGCTCACGGCCGATTTTTCACCCGTTGTTCGATGGTTCAATTGCTCATTTTTCGCTCGCTCGATGGAGCGCAGCGCGGCGTTGCTCGTGTTTCTAATGGTGGGGCGCTGCTCTGTCCAGTAATTCGCGCTGATGCCGTTGTGATACCGCCTCCAAACCGTACTCGGGACAGCGTCCCAGCGGGATCTGCGGAGACATTTCCGCCGCTCCGCCGCTGCCGCCCGCCGTGGCTGCGCCCTCCATGACCGCAATCGCCCTCGCTTCGGAGGCGGCACAGGCGGCAAATCCGTTCCAACTCGGCCTAAGTTGACTTAGAGCTGGTCCTGCGGGGGGAGAGCTGGGAAGTAAGCACCATGGGCGTTTCGATTGACGGTATTCAGGAAAAAATTGAGAAAAGTGGCAATCAGACCACCGCCATCTGGAGCCTGTCCGAATATTCGTATACGGCGCAGAATTGTAGAATGAAATTCTATCGGACGATGCTGTCAATCACGTTACGCGCCTTCAGCTCTACGAGAAGCACAATTTTGCGTCTTTGCGTCGGCAAGGTTGAACGTCGCGAGTGCGAATAGATCTCATGCTCTGAGCGTCGCCCGTTTGTCAGTACTCGGACACACTCCTAGCGCGGCAAAAGCACCCAGTAGTCGAGCTCGAGCACCACGCCCCCGGCGTCCTTGTCATCCGCCTCCCTCGCTTGCCTCAAGGGAAAGTCGGCGCACGGGCGGTCCTTGGCCGCCACGGTGCGCAACCTCAGCGCGCCTACGTCGTCGCGCCCGATAAGTGGTTGGCGCTCGAGAACCTCGGACCAGGCATAGATGGTATCGCCCGCAAAACACGGCGCCACATGACGCCCGCCGTTAATCGCCGCGACATGAAAGGCGTTGGCAAGGCCGTTGAATGTCAGAGCCCGCGCCAGCGAGATGACATGCCCGCCATAGACGAGGCGGCGGCCGAAGCGGCCCGCCCGCTGCCTATGGGCGTCGAAGTGAACCCGCGCCGTATTCTGATAGAGCCGGGTTGCCATCTGATGCTCGGCCTCAGCGATGGTCATCCCGTCCATGTGATCAATGCGCATGCCGGGCTCGTAGTCCTCCCAGCGAAGGGGCGAGCCTGCAAGCGCGGTGTCATAGGCCGCGCAGTCGATTGTGGGCCAGGCGTCGGCAAAGGCCTCGGGCGCCACCCGCTCGGCGAGCGTCGGCACGACGGGCTCGGGCGCGGGCGCGCTAGAGTCGCGCTTATTCACCATCACCCAGCGGGCAAATGTGAGCACCGGTGCGCCGTCCTGATCAAGGCCCTCTGAGCGCACATAGACGATGCCCGTCTTGCCGCTCGAGGTCTCCTTGATCCCGATCACCTCCGAGCGCGCTGTGAGCGTCTCACCAACATAAACGGGGCGCAGAAAACGGCATTCGGCATAGCCCAAATTGGCCACGGCGTTGAGCGAGACGTCGCCAACGGTCTTGCCGAAAACGATGTGGAAGACGAGCAGGTCATCGACAGGCGCCGCCTTGAGGCCGATGGCGCGCGCAAAGGGGTCGGACGATTGCACCGCAAAGCGCGTGCCATACAGCGCGGTATAGAGCGCGACATCGCCGGCCGTCAGGGTGCGTGGCACCGGGTGGTGGAGCACCTCACCGAGCTTGAAATCCTCGAAATACCGCCCCGCGCCCGGATTGCTCGTGGCCCTGGCCTTGTCGCTTGAACCGCTCATAAGCGACTCGTCTCGCCTCTTGCCCCGTCTGACTCGTCTGACTCGTCTCAGTTCGTGCTAGCGAGCGGCCGAAAGGCCGTTGCTGGCATTTTGCCGCCCCGCCCTGGGATAGGCGGCCCCCACTTTTAGTCGCACCCGGCGCGCAAAGCAAAGGTTGGGCTTGCACAATGCGCGCTGGCATCATAACTAGACGGCCTTGGGACCGAAAAGAACACGGAAGAAGCGGCGCGGGACTTGCCCCAAGACGCATCGGCGGGCCGGCAGACGCGTTGACAACACGGCGGGCGTGGCAGGCGCCTTGACAACGGTGCCGGCATGTTGGATGGGCGTTAACCTGTCGGTGCGACGCATCGCTGCAAAGACGCTGGATGGATCGCGGTCGAGGCGTGGGTCACATCGCTGTGGAGGCGCGGGGCGCATAGCTGTGGAGGTTTGAGGCGCAAAAGCTGTGGAGGCGCAGGACGCATAACTGTGAAGGCGTGGGGCACGACAGCACGTGAGGTCTTGACCGCAAACGCTGCGTGCCTGTGCCAGGTGCCAAGAGCGATTGCCGCAATCCGGGGCCGTAGCTCAGTTGGGAGAGCGCGTGAATGGCATTCACGAGGTCAGGGGTTCGATTCCCCTCGGCTCCACCAAGCCCGGCTTTTTTCTTAGGCGCCCTTGCCCAGAAGCACCTTCTGCCGGCCTCCCGGCGCGCATCAAACTCAGGCGAATTTGCCGTGGCAGCGCTTGAACTTCTTGCCCGAGCCACAAGGGCAGGGCGCATTGCGCGGCACCTTGCCCCATGTGGAAGGATCATTGGGATCGATTTGCGCCGCCGCCTTGCGGGTGCGCACCGGCATCTGTCTGAGCCCTCCGTTCTCGCCAGGTTCGCCAAACGGCATCTGCTGACCGTCGCCGCCATCGAGCCGGAGCTCATCGGCGTCGGGATAAGGTGCAAAGTCGAGGCTTGCCGCGTCGCGGCGCAACTCCATTTCCGGTAGCTCCGCCGCCTCGCGCATCGCCACCTCGGCCTCGCTTGCAAGCTCGAAGTGCATGAGCTGAGTGACAACCGCCTGGCGAAGCCGCGCCAGCATGCTCTCAAAGAGCGTAAAGCTCTCGGTCTTGTATTCATTCAACGGATCGCGCTGGCCATAGCCCCTGAGGCCGATGACCTCGCGCAAATGCTCAAGCATGACCAAGTGCTCGCGCCAGAGATGGTCGAGTGTGTGCAGCAACACCATCTTCTCAATCTGGCGCATGGCCTCGGGCCCCACCTCGGCGGCTTTCTTGGCGGCCTTGGTATCGACTGCCTGGAGGATGCGCTCGAGGATCTCCTCGTCGGCAATCCCCTCCTCGGCGGCCCATTCGTCGATCGGCAGATCAAGGCCGAAGACCTCTTCGACCGCACGTTTGAGGCCCTGAGCGTCCCACTGCTCGGCATAGGCATTGGGCGGAATGTGAGTGGCGACAAGCTCGCTCACCACCTCATGGCGCATATCGTCGATCGTCTCGGAGACATCATCGTCGCTCATCAGCTCGATGCGCTGCTCGAAGATGACCTTGCGCTGGTCATTCATGACATCGTCATACTTGAGGATGTGTTTGCGGGCGTCGAAGTTGCGCGCCTCGACCTTAGATTGCGCCTTCTCGAGCGCCTTGTTGATCCAGGGGTGGATGATCGCCTCGCCCTCCTTGAGGCCGAGCTTTTGCAACATGCCGTCCATGCGGTCGGAGCCGAAAATCCGCATGAGATCGTCCTCAAGCGAGAGGAAGAAGCGCGAGTGGCCCGGATCGCCCTGACGGCCCGAGCGGCCGCGGAGTTGGTTGTCGATGCGGCGGCTCTCGTGGCGCTCGGTACCAATGACATAGAGCCCGCCGGCCTCGAGCGCCTTCTTCTTCTTCTCGGCGACGTCGGCGAGAATCTCCTTGCGCTTCTGCTCGATCGCGGCTTCGTCGGGCTCCTTGCCGTTTTTCTTCTTTTGCTCGGCGATCCAGTCGGCGAGCCGCATGTCGGGGTTGCCGCCAAGCTGAATGTCGGTGCCGCGGCCCGCCATGTTGGTGGCGATGGTAACGGCGCCCGGCACCCCCGCCTGGGCAATGATGTGGGCCTCCTGCTCGTGATAGCGGGCATTGAGGACCTGATGGGGGATCGGCTCCTTGATGCCGAGCTCCTTGAGAAACTTCTTGTCCTTGAGGAGCTTTGAGAGGGTTTCCGATTTTTCGATCGAGGTGGTGCCGACCAGCACCGGCTGGCCGCGCTTGCGGCAATCGGCGATGAGCCGCACGATGGCGCGGTATTTCTCGCGCGCCGTGCGATAGACCTCGTCATCGTCGTCGATGCGGATCATGGGCTTGTGGGTGGGGATGACATAGACCTCGAGCCCATAGATGTCGAGAAACTCGTCGGCCTCGGTGGCGGCCGTGCCGGTCATGCCCGCAAGCTTCTCGTAAAGCCGGAAATAGTTCTGGAACGTGATCGAGGCGAGCGTCTGGTTCTCGGGCTGGATGGCAACGCCCTCCTTGGCCTCCAGCGCCTGGTGGAGCCCGTCGCTGTAGCGCCGGCCATGCATCATACGGCCGGTGAACTCGTCGATGATGATGACCTGATCGTTCTTGACGATGTAGTCGCGGTCGCGCTGGAAGAGCTTGTGCGCCTTGAGCGCCTGATTGACGTGGTGGACGACGCTCACATTCTCGAGGTCATAGAGCGAGTTGCCTTTGAGCAGCCCCGCCTCGCGCAAGAGCGCCTCGATATGCTCGTTGCCCACCTCGGTGAGGGTGACCTGGCGGGTCTTCTCGTCGACCTCGTAATCCTCGGGGGCGAGTTTTGGAATAAGCTCGTCGACGGCATTGTAGAGCTCGGAGCGGTCCTCCACAGGGCCTGAGATGATGAGCGGCGTGCGTGCTTCGTCAATCAGAATCGAATCGACCTCATCCACAATTGCAAAGTAGTGGCCCGCATCCTCGCCCGTGCGGCCACCGAACTGCACCATGTCGGCGACATCCATCTTCATGTTGTCGCGCAAATAATCGAAGCCGAACTCGTTGTTGGTGCCATAGGTGACGTCGGCGGCATACTGCTTCACGCGCTCCGCATCGTCGTGCTCGTGGAGGATGCAGCCCACCGTGAGGCCCAGGAATTCGTAAATCTGGCCCATCCACTGGGCATCACGCTTGGCCAGATAGTCGTTGACGGTCACCACATGGACGCCGCGGCCCGTGAGCGAGTTGAGATAGACGGGAAGCGTGGCCACGAGGGTTTTGCCCTCGCCCGTCTTCATCTCGGCGATGGCGCCCTTGTGCAGCACCATGCCACCGATGAGCTGAACGTCGAAATGGCGTTGGCCGAGGGTGCGCTTGGCCGCCTCGCGGACCGCAGCAAATGCCTCGGGCAAGAGATCGTCGAGGCTCTCACCCCCTTTGTGACGCTTGCGAAACTCATCTGTTTTGGCGCGCAGGGCGTCGTCGCTGAGTTTCTCGAAGTCGGCTTCGAGGGCGTTGATCCTCTCGACGATGGGCTGAAAGCGCTTGAGCTTGCGCTCGTTGGGATCGCCAAAGATCTTGCCGGCCAAAGAGCCAAGATTGAGCATTGCGGGCGTCCCTCGGGGAATGGGGGGTCGGTATTGCTTTCGATCGCCTGATCACGTGATCGCGTCAGCGGGCATGTGGATACAAAATCCGACCTGTGTCGCTGGTCCTCGGACGACGAACGTCGCGTGAATTCGAGCCTTCAGATAAGTGTCCGGCCTGGCCTTGTCAACGTGACCGAAAGGACCGGCGAAGGGCCGCAAAGCGGCAGCCACGGTGTAACCGGAGAGATGCGCAGGAAGGCTCGCATGGGCCAATCTTTACAGATTGTTCACTTGGCAGGCCCAAGCGCCGGCGCTATGGAGTGCTGAACCGATAATCAGAATTCACCCCGACCCCGAAGGTTTCGCTAAAGCCTTCGCAGAGCCCCGCAGAAACCGGAGCAAACCATTGAAACCAGAGACGAACCAAATGCGATCAGCAGCCCGCGCCGGGCTCCTGGCGCTCACCCTTTTGTTGCCTGGGACGGCAACCGCCCAGGCAGCCAAGGACAAGCCGCTTTTGCGCATCAACGACCGCGTGATCAGCGAAGAGGACATTCGGCTGGCCGAATCCGAAATAGGGCCGCAGCTCTCCTCCATTCCGGCCAGTGAGCGGCGCCGCGTCGTGATCGAGTATCTCATAGAGATCGCGCTTATGGCCGAGGCTGGCAAGAAGGCTGGGCTCACCGAGGGCCCCGACTATGAAAAGCGGCTCAAGTATTATCGCGAGCGCGCGGCCAGAGACGCCTATTTCGACAAGAACGTGATGGCCGCCGTGACCGAGGCCAGTGCCAAGGCGCTCTACGACAGCCAGATCGGCGCGGTGGCGGGCCAGGAGGAGGTGCGGGCACGGCATATCCTGGTCAAGACCGAAGCCGACGCCCAGGACATTATCGAGCGCCTCAATCGCGGCGCCGACTTCGCCGAGCTCGCCAAGGAAAAGTCCATCGGCCCCAGCAAGGCGCGCGGCGGCGATCTCGGCTATTTCACGCGCGGGCAGATGGTCAAGCCCTTCGAGGAGGCTGCCTTTGCGCTCAAGAAGGGCGAGATATCCGAGCCGGTCAAGACCCAGTTCGGCTGGCATGTGATCAAGCTCGAGGATCGCCGCGAGCGCAAACCCCCAAGCTTTGAATCGCTCAAGGACCGCATCATGGCCTCGCTCATCCAGCGCAAGGCCCAGGAGGTGTTGGAAAAGCTCAGAAGCAACGCCAAGGTCGAGTTTCTCGACAAGGACCTGGAAAGCGAGTTGAAAGAGGCCGCCCGCGGCAGCTTCAACCTCGAGTGACCCCCGGGTGGCGCGATCGGCCCGTCCTGATGCGTCACCTCACATTACATTCTCGACATTCTCGGGGCGGTATTCTCGTCGGAGGAGCCGTGAGCAAGCTATCGCCCTTTGCGCCAACCACGAGCCCGGTGTTGCCCGAGATTGCGGGCGTGCGGCTGGCCGCCTGCGAGGCCGGCATCCGCTATAGAGGCCGCAAGGACCTGATGCTCGCGGTGCTTGCGCCGGGCACGCGCGTGGCCGGTGTGCTTACCCGTTCGAAAACGGCATCGGCGCCCGTCGATTGGTGCCGTGCTCTCTTGAGTGGGGTCCACACGAGTGAGACCCACACGGGCGAGGCGCGGGCCCGCGCCCTCGTCGTCAATTCCGGCAATGCCAATGCCTTCACCGGCAAGCGCGGGCGCCAGGCGGTCGAAGCCACCGTCAAAGCGGCCTCCGAGGCGGTCGGCTGCGCGCCGCACGAGGTTTTTGTCGCCTCAACCGGTGTCATTGGCGAGCCGCTCTCGGTGGATGCCTTCAGCGACAAGCTCGCGGGGCTGGCCAGGGAGGTGCGCGGCGACAGTGCGGCCTGGCGTGAGGCGAGCGAAGCCATCATGACCACCGACACCTACCCCAAGCTCGCCACGCGCACCGCGCACATCGCCGGGCGGGAGGTGCGCCTCAACGGCATCGCCAAGGGC
>WGBL01000079.1 GCA_015494375.1 Hyphomicrobiales bacterium
AAACGCGAATGTGATTTCACCGGAACCGCTTCCGCCCCGTCACGCACCCCGGCGGCTGGCAGGGGGGGGAGAGGCGGCAGCAGCCCAGGGCTGCGCCGTGTGGGGCGATGAGGTGTGGTGCGCCGCGACGTGGCGTGATATGCGGTCCAACCCGGTGCAGCTGAAAAAACGAGATAAGAACAGGAATAAGGCAGCGTCTAGAAGGCGATGAACAAGCTCAGGTTTGGCGGTCATCCGATTGAAATAGCGCCCGGATCGGCGCCCATTGCGACGGGCGCCGCGAACGCGAAGGCAGACCACTGCGCTCAAGCGGAAATGCGCCCCGCCGCCCCGCCGCTCTCCCGGCGCTTCTCGGTGGCGCCGATGATGGACTGCACAGACCGCCACTGCCGCTATTTTCACCGCCTCTTGACGCGCCGTGCTCTCCTTTACACCGAAATGCTCGCGGCCAATGCCGTCATCCATGGCGATCGCGCGCGGCTGCTGGCCCACCGGCCGGAGGAGCACCCCGTGGCGTTGCAGCTCGGCGGCGCCGACCCGGCGCCACTCGCCGAGGCCGCCGCCATTGGTGCGGCCCATGGCTATGTCGAGATAAACCTCAATGTGGGCTGCCCCTCGGGTCGTGTGCGCGATGGCTGTTTCGGCGCCGCGCTCATGGCCGAGCCCGCGCGTGTCGCCGCCTGTGTCGCCGCAATGCGCTCGGCCGTCGCGGTGCCGGTGACCGTCAAGTGCCGCACTGGCATCGACAACCTCGACAGCGAGGCCCATCTCATCCGTTTTGTCGAGACGGTGGCGGCAGCCGGCGCCACGACCTTTATCGTCCATGCCCGCAAGGCGTGGCTCTCGGGCCTGAGCCCCAAGGAGAACCGCGAGATCCCGCCGCTCGACTATGAGCGGGTCTATCGTTTGAAGGCGCGCTTTCCTGAGCTCGAGATCGTGATCAACGGCGGCATTACGAGCCTTGATGCAGCGCGCGCGCATCTGGCCCACGTCGATGGCGTCATGCTGGGGCGCGCGGCCTATCACGACCCATGGCTCTTGGCGGGTGTCGATGCGGCGATCTATGGCGCGCCCCAACAAAGCGCCCGCAAGCTCAGCCGCTCCGAGGTGCTCAGGGCGATGATGCGTTATGCAGAGGAAGAGTGCGCCCGCGGCGAGGCGCTCCATCGCATCACGCGGCACATGCTGGGGCTCTGCCGCGGCCGGCCGGGTGCCCGCACCTTCCGCCGCATCCTGAGCGAAGGGGCGTGCCGGCCGGGCGCGGGCCCCGAAGTGATCGCCGAGGCGCTGGCCGCGATCTCGCGGATGCGGCAGGTCGATGCCGACCAGGCCAAGGCCCAACAGTGCTAAACCACCTGGACCATGAGAGAGGGCGCAAAGGGCTTTTTTTCGCCTCCACTCCGCGCCTATAGTGGGGCGGGTGCAATTGGGCGCGGGGGGCATCGGCGCACGCGCACGCGCCGACATCATTTGAACAACCTGCGAGAACGGCTGCAACAAGCAAGCTGCTGGAATGGAGGAAACCGGAATGGTGTTCGCGACAACCACTCGGATCATGCCCGCGGCATTCCTGTTTGGCTTTTTGGCTCTCTTTGCTTTAGCGGCGCCAAAGGCGGCGCAGGCCGCAGGCGATCTGCCGCCGCCCATCGGGCCCATCGAGCCGCGTGTGATGCCGATCAAAGGCGATGACGCGCTCTATCATCAGAGCTGGTTTCTCAATTCGTTTCTCGACCTGCGCGAGGACTTTGCCGAGGCCAAGGCGAGCGGCAAGCGCCTCGCCGTCCTTTTCGAGCAGCGCGGCTGCGTCTATTGCATCAAGATGCACACCGAGGTGCTCTCACAGCGCTATATCAACGAGTTTGTGCGCAAGCACTTTGCCATCCTCCAGCTCAATCTCTGGGGAGATCGCGAGGTCACTGACTTTGACGGCAAGGTGATGAGCGAAAAGCGCTTGGCCGAGCGCTGGGGAGTGCTTTTCACACCGACCATTGTTTTTCTCACCGACGAGCTGCCGCCCGACGCCGACAAGAAGACGGGTCGGGACCTCGAAGTGATGCGCATGTCGCTCGGCATCGGCCCGGGCACCTTCTATGACGTATTCACCTGGATCGCCTACAAGGTCTATGAGAAGGACCGCAACTTCCAGCGTTTCCATCTGGCGCGCATTGCCGAGCGCGAGGCTCTGGCCGCCAAGGCAAAGGCCAAGGCGGAAGGTGACAAGAGCGGTCGCGGCGAGGGGGGCGAAGGGGAAAAGAGCGCGCCAAATGAGGGGGCAAAAACCTCAATCAATTGATGGCGGGCGGCTGGATGATCTGAAAGGCGCGCAAGGGCTCTGGCGCGCAACCTCGCTTGTGCATTTGATCGCCAGCCATGCAGGCGGCGGCCGGAAGCCAGAAATCAGAAACCTGAAGCCAGAAACCAGAAGGGGGAAGGAGAGCGCGGCGATGCCGGCGATAGCCGGGCTATGCCAAGCGCACCCCGCGCGCTTCGGCGCGCGCCTCGGCGGCGCCCAGCTCGCGCTCCCGGGCAAGGCGCGTGACAGCCTTCTGCACCTTCTCGAACGCCCGCACCTCGATCTGGCGGATGCGCTCGCGGCTGACGCCGAACTCGCTCGAAAGCTGCTCGAGCGTGAGCGGCTCCTCGGCCAGCCGGCGCGCCTCGAAGATGCGCCGCTCGCGCTCGTTGAGCTCCTTGAGCGCCTCCTGGAGGAAGGCGCGCCGCTGGGCGAGCTCCTCGGTCTCGATGAACTCGGTTTCCTGGTCTGTGCTCTCGTCGACCAGCCAGTCCTGCCATTCGCCGCTTTCGGAATCGTTGCGGACGGGCGCATTGAGCGAGCTGTCGCCGGCAAGCCTCCGGTTCATTGAGACGACATCATCCTCGGCCACGCCCAGCCGCGAGGCGATCTTCTTCACCTGATCGGGGTGGAGATCGCCCTCATCGAGCGCCTCGAGTTGGCCCTTCAGCTTGCGCAGGTTGAAAAAGAGCTTCTTCTGGGCCGCCGTGGTGCCCATCTTGACGAGGCTCCAGGAGCGCAGGATGTATTCCTGGATTGCGGCCCTGATCCACCACATAGCGTAAGTGGCGAGGCGAAAGCCCTTGTCGGGATCAAAGCGCTTGACCGCCTGCATCAGCCCGACGTTGCCCTCGGAGATGACCTCGCCCAGGGGCAGGCCATAGCCGCGATAACCCATGGCGATGCGCGCAACCAGGCGCAAATGCGAGGTCACCAGCTTGTGGGCGGCATCGCTGTCGCCATACTCGGCCCAGCGCTTGGCGAGCATGTACTCCTCGTCCGGCCCGAGCATGGGGAACTGGCGAATCTCTTGCAAGTAGCGCGCAAGGCCACTCTGGCCCGCGGCCACGGTCGGCAATTTGATTTTGTCCATGACAAAACACTCCAGCGCCAACGCCTCGCTGGAGCGCTCCTTTGGAAGTTCCAGGGCTTATGTCAGGTATTCAGCGGTTAATGTAGTGCATCCGCGGGCAATTTGCAAAGCGCCTGAGCGGCCGTTGAGGCGCGGCGGGGATGGCGGTTTCGGCCTTCCATGCTCTCCCGCGAGCCCACCTTGAGCGCCCGCGAGCGCCCGCGCCTGCAGCCGGCTCGTGGCTGCTCGGCCTGTCAGCGCGAAGGACACGCGAAGGACATTTGCCGCGAAAGCGCACTTGCGAGAGGCAAAGGCGGTCCGTTCCCTCCGAGTCTTCTGGGGTTTATGGGGCGATGGGTTGCGGACAACGGACTTGATGAGCTCATGGCTTGGCAGGCAGGCGACACCGCCCCGGAGCAGGAGCATTTGGAAGAGCCGGAAAGCAGCGGAATGCGCTCAACCGCCCCCAGAGGGCGGGGCTCGCTTTCCCCGCTCTTGCTGCACCCAGGCCCTGGGTGGGTGTCGAGCTTTCTGCGCCTCCCATCGCCCATGGCTCCGGCGTATTGCGACCCATTCGCCGGGCGCTGAGCCCCCGCCTAAATTCAGCCTTCGCCATTAAGCCTTTGCACAAATTCAGCCTGCGCCAAAATTCAGCCTTCGCTCAAGAAACGTTCGGCCTCGAGCGCGGCCATGCACCCCAAGCCCGCCGCCGTCACCGCCTGGCGGTAGACCTCATCGGTGACATCGCCCGCGGCAAACACTCCCTCGACACTCGTCCGCGTGGAATCGGGGGCCGTCACAATATAGCCGTTGGGCCGCATCTCGAGCTGGCCGGCAAAAAGCTCGGTCTGCGGGGCATGGCCGATGGCGATAAACACGCCGTCGGCGTCGTGCGCCGTCACCTCGCCCGTCTTGACGTTCTTGAGCCGCACACCCGTCACGGCCTTGGGCTCGTCCGTGCCGATGATCTCCTCGAGCACCGTATCCCAAAGTACGGTGATCTTGTCGTTGTCAAAGAGGCGCCTTTGCAGGATTTTCTCGGCCCGCAACTCATCGCGGCGATGAACGAGCGTCACTTGTGAGGCAAAGCGGGTGAGAAAGAGCGCCTCTTCGACGGCCGTGTTGCCGCCCCCGATCACGAACACCTTCTTGTCGCGAAAGAAAAAGCCGTCGCAGGTGGCGCAGGCCGAGACACCGAAGCCCTTGAACTTCTCCTCCGAGGGAAGCCCCAGCCACTTGGCCTGGGCGCCGGTCGCAATGATGAGGGCGTCGGCCGTATAGCGGGCGCCCGAATCACCCAGAAGGGGAAACGGGCGCTGGGCCAGATCAACCTCGACGATGTGATCGGCGACGATTGTGCTTCCCACATTTTCCGCTTGGGCCTTCATCTGCTCCATGAGCCAGGGCCCCTGAATGGGCTCGGCAAACCCGGGATAGTTCTCGACATCGGTGGTGATGGTGAGTTGGCCGCCCGGTTGCAGCCCCTCGATCAAGAGTGGCTCGAGCATGGCGCGGGCCGCATAGATGGCCGCGGTGTAGCCTGCCGGCCCCGAGCCGAGGATGACAATTCTGGCGTGTTTCGCTTCGGGCATGGTTGTGCTCGCTATTGTGCTCGCTGTTCAGAGATTCAGTTCGTCGACTGCGCATCTGCGGGTCCTGCGCGCTCCGCCCCGCCGAGGGGGAAGTGCCTTATGAGCGCCGTTGCCACTGCCACTCGCACGCGCAATCGCAATCACGGTCCGCCTTTTCGCTTTCCGCTTTTCGCTTGCTCGCCTGATTTGGTCAATCGGCCGTTGATTGCAACGCCCGCCGCTGCGCCCAGTTGCCGCTGATCGGCTCACTGCGCACGCGATTTCGCGGATGAGGTGCCGACGCGACCGGCGAGCACCAAGGAGTTGTAACCAATCCGCAACAACAGGTAACAAAACCCCGGTTGTGACAGCCCCATAGCACGCTGTGCGTTGTTTGCAGCTGCGAGTCGTGAAATTATGGGGCGCGAAAATACGAAGCTCTCGACCAGTGGGGGTTGTCCCTGGGCGTGAGGCGTGCGGGGCGGGGGCTTTACTGGATTGCAGTTGATTGCAGTGCATGGGGCCCCCGGTGCGCAAATACCGAGGGCAACTGTGGCGAAGACGCATGCATTGATGAGCCGCTGGGGTCGAGTGCGGCATTCGGTTGATTGGCGTGTCGCTAGCCAGGGCTTTGCAGAGCCGCTCGCGGGCGTCTCGCAGGACTATTGGGGGGTCAATTCCATGAGTGCGATCCGTTTCGGGCGGCTTGTACTGATCGCTGCCGGCGTGGCCGCTTTGTGTGTCGCGCTCACATCGCGCGCCGAGCGTGCCGAGGCGGGCGGTTTCGCCGTTCGCGAGCAATCGGCCTCCCAGCAAGGCATGTCGTTTGCCGGTGCTGCGGCCGGTGGCGATCTCAGCTCGATGTATTGGAACCCGGCTGCTGTCACGGTCAGGGACGGCCTCAACTCCGAAAGCCACAATGCCATTATTCTGCCCTCGTCCAAATTGACGGCCACGGGCGGCACGCTGCTCAATAGCGGCGATGCACGGAGCACCGAGATTGCCAAGGAGGCGCTCGTCGGCGCGAGCTACTATAATTTCCAGCTCAGTCCCCAAGTCTATCTGGGAATGTCTGTAAACGCCCCCTTCGGGCTCACCACCAAGCCCGAGGACCATAATTGGGATGGCGCTATCCTCGCGCGGACATCGAAGATCTTCAATCTCGTCGGCACGCCGACCGTTGGCTACAAGGTCTCGCCTGGCGTGGCGGTGGCCGCCGGCCTGCAAATCGGCTACATGGACGCCAAGTTCAAGTTCGGGCCCAATTCGATCGTTGCAATTCCTGGTATCGGCACCCTTATCGACAACACCAACAATGTCGGATTTAGGGGTGACGATTATGCCTTCGGATTCACCCTCGGGACGCTCTTGACACCCATGCCCGGGACCCGGATCGGTGTCGGCTTCCGCTCCAAGATGACTTATGACCTCGAAGGGCGCTTTTTCGACAATGTTTGCCCGCAGGCGGCGATTTCACCCATCCCCTTTATTTTCCCGGGCTCTCCAGGCTGCACGAATGGCAACTTCAAGGCCTCGGCCGAGGTGACGACACCCGAGATCGTGACCATCAGCATCACACAGGCGCTCACCCAAAGCGCGCGTGTGATGGCCACCTTCGAATGGACCAACTGGAGCCGCTTCAACAAGGTTGACATCGTCCCGGGCGAGAGCGGGGTGTTTGGTTTTGCGGCGCTTGCCGGTGTGCTTCAGGGCGCTCCGGGTGGCGGGCTTGGCGCCACGGTGTCGGGCCAGCCTTGGGCGACGCTCGATGCCAATTGGGACGATGGCTGGATGGTCGCCATCGGTGGCGAGCTCGACATGAGCCCGCAGCTCACGGTGCGTGCCGGTGTGGCGTTCGAGGAGTCGCCCATCCAGAGGCCCGAGCAGCGGCTGACGGGTGTGCCCGACTCTGACCGCCTCTGGGTCAGTGCCGGCGCAACCTATAGAATGAACGAATCGATGACCTTCGACGTCGCCTACACTCACATTTTCATCGATGACGCAACGTTCGATCGCAGATCGATCGCCAACGCGAACGACAACCTCATCGGCGAGGTGGAGGCCAAGGTCGACATTCTGTCGTTCGGTTTTCACTACAAGTTCGGTGGACCCGCGCCCGAGCCCGAATCGCTCAAGTAGAGGATTCGCAACAGCAGATTTCGCGTAATCCGCGGGTTGTGCTCTTGCTGCACGAGGCATGATCCTTTCCGCGACGCCCCCTGCAAGCCATTTCGGGCTCGCGCCCGGCGATCATCACCGGCCCACCTCGCCCAATCCCCACGCAGGCGGGGGGGTGCGATGAGTGGGATAACGACCCATTTGTGAGCAGCGCGGCAAACGGAGTGTGCGTCAGGAGGCGCGCGCATTCCCGCCCGCAAGCAGGGCTCTTACCGGAGCAAATGAGCGGCGGTGGGCGGGACACGGCCCGAGCGCGGCGAGCGCCTTGCGATGGGCGGCGGTGCCATAGCCCTTGTGGCGCTCAAAACCATAGCCGGGGTAGCGCTCGGCGAGTTCCTCCATCAAGCGATCGCGGGTGACTTTGGCGACGATCGAGGCGGCAGCGATCGACAGCGAGCGGGCATCGCCCTTGACGATGGCATGCGCCGGGCACGCGAGTGAAGGCGTGTGATTGCCGTCGATGAGCGCAACCGCCGGCCGCGGGCGGAGACGGGCGACCGCCTCGGCCATGGCCCAGAGGGTGGCCGATAGAATGTTGTCGCGGTCGATGCGGGCCTCGTCGGCCATTGCGACCGCCACCGCGGCGCTTTCCATGATCGCCTGATAGAGGCGCGCCCGCTCCCGAGCGCCGAGCGCTTTCGAGTCGTCGAGCCCCGGTGGAATGGCGCCGGGCGCGAGAATGACAGCGGCCGCGACCACGGGGCCCGCAAGCGGCCCCCGCCCGGCCTCGTCGACACCCGCAACGGGTGCGCGGCCAGCGCGATGCTCGGCCTCCTCGAGGCTGAAATCGGGGCCCTTCTGTTGAGTTCGCATTTTTTCCTTCCCCCGCTTTGCCGTTCTCGGCAGCGTGCCGCTTCCTGCGGATTCCTCGGAATTCCCCCACTTCTTTCGGCTTTCCCACACTTCCCCCACTCTTCCCGCTTGCTACACGCTCCGTTTCCGCGCACCCCCACCCTCTTTCAACGCCTCCCTCCAACGCTCCCCTCACGCCTCTCTCGTTGCGACAGAGCACACCCGGCGGGCCGCCTTGAACCGCAAGGATGGAACGGCGGGCCCCACGCCCCGTTACTCGAAAAGCTCGAGCTGTGCGGCCCCGTCCGCGCGCCTTGGCCGTCTGTCGCGCCCTGTCGGGCCGTCGCACTCGGGTGGGCCGTCCCGGTTGGGTGGCCTATCGCGCCTTTGCGACTCGTCGCGCCCGGGTGGCCTAAAGAGATCGCTGCGCAGCGCCAAGGCGTCGTCTGTGAGCCCGAGCCGCCGCCGCGCGCGCTCGAAGCGCGCCCAGAGCTGGGCGGCATAGGGCCCGCGCCCGCGCTGGCGCGTATGCCAGGCCGATTCATAGTCGGCACCGCCACGCATGGAACGAATGAGCGATATCACACGCCGCGCACGATCCGGAAAGGCCTCGAGCAGCCACTCGTGGAAAAGTGCCCGCACCTCTTGCGGCAGGCGAATGACGATCATGCCGGCGGCGCCAGCCCCCGCTTCTTTTGCCGCCTCGAGAATCGCCTCGATCTCATGGTCGTTGAGGGCGGGGATCACCGGCGCCACCAGTACCGTGGTCGGAATGCCGGCGGTGCTGAGCTCGGAGAGCGCCGCAAGCCGGCGCGCAGGGGTGGCCGCGCGCGGCTCCATCTTGCGCGCAAGCCGACGGTCGAGCGTGGTGATCGAAAGCGCCACCCGCACAAGCCCGCGCTCCGCAAGGCGCGCGAGGATGACCTTGTCGCGCAAGACAAGCGCCGACTTGCTCACAATGGCGACGGGGTGCCCGGTCTCCTCGAAAACCTCAAGCACCCGCCGCGTGATGCCAAAGCGCCGCTCGATCGGCTGATAAGGGTCGGTGTTCGTGCCGAGCACGATCGGCTCCGGCACATAGCCGGGCCGGGCAAGCTCTGCCCGCAGCAACTCGGCCGCCCCGGTCTTGGCATAGAGGCGGCTCTCGAAATCGAGCCCCGCCGAATGCCCCAGATAACAATGGCTCGGCCGGGCATAGCAATAGATGCAGCCATGCTCGCAACCCCGATAAGGGTTGATCGAGCGCGAGAAACCGATGTCGGGCGACTGGTTCGTGGTGATGATGTGCCTGGCGGGCTCCTCCTTGACCTCGGTTGTGATCGCGGGCTCGTCGGCAAGGCTCTCCCAGCCGTCATCGAACGCCTCTCGTGAAGAGGCCTCGAAACGGCCGCTCCGATTGCTCACCGCGCCACGCCCACGTCGCCGCGCGGGCGCAATGCTCGGCGGCGCTGGATTGGGTGGCTCCCGTCCCGGTGTCCCTGAACTTGCTGGCTCTCGAAATGAGCCCCCGACCACCTCGGGCACCTGGCCGAAGTTCTCAATTGGCGCTCGAGCCGTGGCGACCCCAGCCGCTCTTGTTAGCCCAGCCGCCCTTGCGCACCCTGCCACCCTTGCTGCCCCTGCCGGCCCTGGTGCCCTTGCGTACCTTGCCGTCCTCGCGCGCCCTGCCGCCCTCGCCATACGCGCCTCCCTGCCGCCCTCCCGCTGCGGCTGCCATCCCAATCAAACCCAAGGCTTCCAAATCCAAGCACCTACGCGATGCAGGCTATCATGAAGGATAGAACAAATCAAGAACAAGCTCAACGGCGCAGTCC
>WGBL01000080.1 GCA_015494375.1 Hyphomicrobiales bacterium
GGGCATAGGAGAAGTCCCTCATGCGGCCGTCTTTCACCTCGACATCGAGACGTGAAAGGAACTTGGTGTTCGAGCCCGTGGCGACAAGCAACGTCTTGCCGACGCGCTCGACTCTCGGCAGCGCGTCGTGGGTATGGCCCAGCAAAATAACATCGATTCCATCGACGCGGCCCGCGAGCTTGCGGTCGACATCAAAGCCGTTGTGCGACAGAAGCACGACGAGCTCGGCACCTGCGGCACGCGCCGCCGCGACATTGGCGCGGATATCGTCCTCGCGGATGCCGAACGACCAATTGGGGATCATGTAGCGGGGATTGGCGATGGGGGTGTAGGGGAACGCCTGGCCGATGACGGCGATCTTGACGCCGTTCTTCTCGAACATTTTGGTGGCTTCGAAAACCGGCTCCTCGAAATCGGTCGAGCGGATATTGCCCGCGAGAAACGGCACCTTGGCGCTGCCCGGGCCCTCCTCCTTGGTGCCGAAGAGCTCGACAATGCGCTCCTCGCCATAGGTGAATTCCCAGTGCCCCGTGGTCGCCTCGATGCCAAGCGCCTCCATGACCGAGACCATGTCGCCGCCGCGGGTCTTGAGTGCGGTATAGGAGCCATGGAGTGTATCGCCGCCATCGAGAAAGAGCACCTTTTCGGGCCCACGCTCGGCGCGGATGGCTTTCACAAGGGTGGCCATGCGATCCATCCCACCCACCTTGCCATATTCGCGGGCAAGCGCCACGAAATCGTGGCTCGAGAGCATATAGGCTTCGAGTGATCCTGGCTTGATTCCGTAGTAGGAGAGGAAGTCGCGGCCCGTAATATGCGGGGGCAGCCCTTTGGCAGGCCCGACACCGATATTGACCGAAGGCTCGCGGAAATAGAGGGGCTTCAGTTGGGCATGACAGTCGGTCATATGAAGAATTGTGACCTGGCCCTTGGGGCGAAAGGCAAGCAATTGCTCCTGGGTGATCTTCTGTTGAGCGGCGAGTGTTCCAAGGCGCCCGGAAAGGCCTGTCAAAGCGGCACTGGCGGCGGCAACGGTCAGAAACTCGCGGCGTGTGATCATTTGCTTCCTCCCAGGATCATGCAATCAAGCCATTAATGAAAAAACGAGGTGGCACGCGCTTGCGTGTGCCACCTCGATACCTGATGATCTTTGGCCTTTCCGGGCCATCGACAATGCCATCATCCACCTCGGGCGCACGATCCGTTGCGCACGAGCCACCTCGGGCGCACGCTCAGTTGCGCACGGCCGGGGTCTCGACCGTCAGGCCCTGACCACGCCAGGCGAGGTAGAGCTCGAGGTTGACGTATTCATCAGAGCCTTCCTTGAAAGGTTTGGCGCGCACCTGTTTGTTGCAACCCTTGAAGCGGCGATGAAGCGAGCCCGGCTTTTGCCATTTGAGGCGATAAACAGGAAAGCCGTTCGACTGCCCCTGGCTCAAGATATTCATGCGAATTTGCTGGCCGTAGTATTTCTCGTGGCAATGTGCACATGCCATGTCGAGCTGGCCGCGGCGCTCATAATAGAAGGCCTTGCCTTTCTCGAAGAAGGGCTTGGCCGGGCCGTCCACCTTGACGTTGATCGGCATGCCGAGCGACTGGCGCTTGACATAGATCATCATGCCGAGCATCTGGTTGGAGTCAAACTTCCAGGTCTTGGCCTTCATGTTTTTTGAGCGGCAGAGATTGATGCGCTGCTCGAGGTTCATGAGCTTTTTCCAAGGCTCGTAATAGATGGGGTAGCGTGTCGCGACCCCCTTCATGCTGTCCTCGGCCTTGTTGTGGCATGAGGCACAAGACTTGCCCGCTTCGCCTTCAACCTTGTTCCAGAGCTCACGGCCGATCTCATACCAGGCCATGCCCGGATTTTCGAACTCGTCGTCCTGCATGGCTCGGGTATCGGGCTTGGCGAAGTGATAGCCGGACCAAATCTCATCGAGCGGATGATCTTTGGCCGTGGGCTTGACCGGCTCCATCTTGCCGTCGGGTGCGGCGAGCGCCGCTCCACTCAGGGCAAAGGCGGCGAGCACACTGGCAACGGCTGCAGTCTTCAATAGTTTCATCGTCAATCCTCCCACGCTTCTCGCGCTATTCCTTGAGCGTCTTCAGATAGGCC
>WGBL01000081.1 GCA_015494375.1 Hyphomicrobiales bacterium
CGGAGATGTGTATAAGAGACAGGGCTCCGAGGCCATCGAATGTGCGCTCAAGATGGCGCGGCGCCACCACGACGCCACGGGCCGGCCCGAGCGCTATCGCGTGATCACCTTCCCGAACGCCTTTCACGGCCGCACACTGGCGGCCATTGCCGCGGGCGGCCAGGCCAAGCATCTCGAAGGGTTCGACCCGGTTGTCGATGGTTTCGACAAGGTGGAAGCTTTCGAGCCGGCGGCCGTCGAGGCGGCGATCGGCCCCGAGACGGCGGCCATTCTCATTGAGCCCGTCCAGGGCGAGGGCGGCATCCGGCCCGTTCCCGAGGCTTTCCTCGCCGAGCTCCGCGCCATTGCCGACCGCCATGGCCTATTGCTCATCTTCGATGAGGTGCAATGCGGGGTCGGCCGCACCGGCCGGCTGTTCGCCCACGAGTGGGCCGGCATCGCCCCCGACATCATGGCCATCGCCAAGGGCATCGGCGGCGGCTTTCCCGTCGGCGCCTGCCTTGCGAATGAAAAGGTGGCCGCCGCCATGACACAGGGCAGCCATGGCTCGACATTCGGCGGCAATCCCCTGGCCATGGCCGTGGGGAATGCCGTGCTCGATGTCGTTCTAGAGCCCGGTTTTCTCGAAGGCGTTCGGGAGACGTCGCTCAAACTCCGCCAGCGCCTCGCCGAGCTGCAAGACACATACCCCGCGATTGTGCGCGGTGTCAGAGGCAAGGGACTGATGCTCGGCCTCGAGGTGGCGGTGCCGCCGCGCGACTTCATCGCTGCTATGATCGAGGCGCGCATGCTGGGCGTGCCTGCGGGCGATGGTGTCGTGCGCCTCTTGCCGCCCTTGACCATCGGCGGCGCGGAAATCGGCGATGCGTACGAGCGCCTCTCGGCGACATGCCGCCGGCTCGATGCCGCCGCGCGGGCAAAGTCCTCGAAATAACTCCATTTTCCGAAAAGAGACGGGTGGCCCGCCATGGCCGTCAGACATTTTCTTGATCTTGATTCCATTTCCTCCGAGACACTGCGCGCCATCCTCGATGCCGCCCATGCCATGAAATCGGCGCGGGAGGGGAAATTGACACGGAGGGCCGCGAGCGGGGTGAAGGGGAACGGGAAGGAGAACGACAGGCCCGCCGGCAAAGGGGCAGGCAAGAAAGCCGCAAATTGGGGAGCGGGAAAAGCCGGAGCGGCCAAGGTTGAGCTCTCCCCGCGCCTCGAGGGGGCGGTGCTTGCGATGATCTTCGAATGCCCCTCCACCCGCACCCGTGTCTCGTTCGATGTCGCCATGCGCGAGCTCGGCGGCGAAACCCTGGTGCTCAACAGCGGCGAGTTGCAGCTCGGGCGCGGCGAGCCGGTCTCGGATACCGCGCGCGTGCTTTCGCGCTATGTGGACGCCATCATGCTGCGCACCAATTCGCATGAGGCGTTGCTCGAGCTTGCCGCCCATTCGAGTGTGCCGGTGATCAACGGCCTCACCAACCTGAGCCATCCCTGCCAGGTGATGGCCGATCTCATGACGTTTGAGGAGCACCGCGGGCCTATCGAGGATCGCGTCATCGCCTGGGTGGGCGATGCCAACAATGTCGCGGCCTCTTGGATCCATGCCGCGGTGCGCCTCGGGTTCACCTTGCGGTTGGCGTCGCCCGAGCCCTTGCAGCCCGATGCCGAGCTCATGAGCTGGGTTGCGGCCGAGGGCGGCGAAGCGCGGGTGATCGTCGGTGACGATCCGCGCGCGGCCGTGGCCGGTGCCCATTGTGTGGTCACCGACACCTGGGTCTCGATGGCCGATGAGGATGGTGAGGCGCGCATGGGCCTGCTCGAACCCTATCGCGTCGATGGCGCCCTCATGGCCCTTGCCGACGAGCAGGCGATTTTCATGCATTGCCTGCCGGCCTATCGCGGTCGCGAGGTGACGGCCGAGGTCATCGACGGGCCGCAGTCGGCCGTCTTCGATGAGGCCGAGAACCGGCTCCATGCACAAAAGGCCATTCTCTCCTGGTGCTTCTCGGGTGACTGAGGGGCCCTTTTGGGACTGCTCCGGCAATCTTTCGGGCTCTCGGGCAGGCAGCGCTGAGGCAACAGCCCCGGCCAACTTGCGCCGTGCGTGCAAGTTTGCCAACTTCTCATCGACAACACATCCTCGAGAACGACGAGAACAAAATGTCGATAATCATTCGCTGGGAAGGATCACCATGACCGAGCAATCGCAACGCCTCAAAGCCGTCTTCGCCGACATCGACGCCGCCAACGCCGATGATCCCCGCAAGATCGTTGTGGATGGCGTGGAGCGCCCTTATGAGCAGGTCTATTCCGAGCGCATGGGCGAGGTGCTCGCCGAGATGTATCCGGACGCCTCCGAGCTGCTCAGGATCGCCGCCCACGCCCAGCATATCCGGCGCTGGGACATCCCCCGCTCCGACTATCCGATGGGGCGTGAGGGCTACAACCGCTGGCGGCGGGCCTGCCGCGAGCACCACGCCAAGCTCATTTCCGAGATCATGGCGCGGCACGGCTACAGCGACGACGAGATCGCTCACGTCACCAAGCTCATCAAGAAGGAGCAGCTTAAAAAGGATAAAGACTCACAAGCGCTCGAGAACGTCGTCGATGTCGTCTTTCTCAAGTACTATTGGGACGAGTTCCACGCCAAGTATCCCGACTACGACGACGACAAGCTCATCGACATACTCGGCAAGACCTTGCGCAAGATGTCGCCCAGGGGGCATGAGGCGGCCCTTGCGCTCGATTTGCCTGAGGAGACGCGCCGCCTTGTCATGGCCGCCGTCGAGCGCGAGGCCGAGACCCTGGCCCGACTGGCCAAGGTTGCGGTCGATTGAGGGCGCCGGGCCCCGCCTGAGAGCGCCGCGCCTCAGCGTGTGCCTCAGCTTGTGCCTCAGCTTGTGCCTCAGCTTGTGCCGGCCACAGCCTTCTGGTGAGCCTCATTCCGGTGAGCCTCCAGGGGGCCATCTTCCGCGGCCGTCACGTCGCCGCCTTCGCCGGTCTCTCGGGCCTCGACCTGGGCGATGGCGTCCTCGAGGGCATCGAAGACGAGAAGCGTCGACGCGTGCCGGGCTTTGAAATCGCGCACCGGCTCGAGGATGGCGAGGTCGGCCCATTTGCCCTCGGGGGGCGCCCCTCCCTCTTTCAGCATGGCCCGCATCCGGCGCCTCACCTCGCGGATCTCCTCGGCTGTGGCCCCCACCACATGGGCCGCCACGATCGCCGCTGCACTCTGGCCCAAAAGGCAGGCCTTGACGCTCTGGCCATAGTCGGTGATGACGCCGTCCCGCATCTTGATGTCGACACTCACCGTCGAGCCACATAACTTCGAGTGGGCGGTTGCGCTGGCGTCGGGATCTGTGAGCCGCTCGGTGCGTGGAATATTGGCCGCCAGCTCGATGATCCGCTGACTGTAGATCTCGCTCAAGTTGGTCATCGGCGCTCTTTTGGGACCTTCGTTGGTGTGTGCGCAATGGCGTCGCGGCAAGGGCGCGAGGGCCGAGCCCTTGCGGCGGCTGCCCGCCCACGATATATGGGCCGCTTGAGACTTACGGATTTCTGCGCCCGCTGACAATAGCGAGCTTCGTTGCGGCCGGGTTGGGAGCGGCTCTCGGCCGGCGCGATTGGCGAGCGCGGCTGCTGGAACGCCTTCCGAGGGATTGGACGGGGCAGAGGTCGCAGGCTTGAGGCGGGCCCGCGCCTGTCAAGCTTGAGGCGAGATACACGCTCAAGGGGTGATCGGGATTGCAAGGCGCGCGCAATGGATTTGCGCAATCGGCGCTTTATGGGTAAGAATGATGGTGCGAATGGGAGCTTGTGAGTAAATGGATGCCATCCTGAACAGACTGTCCACCGCCTCGGTCGAGAGGCGGAAAGTCGAGCGGCCATCGCGCGAGGAGGCCGAGGCCGCGGTGCGCACCCTCATTGCCTGGGCCGGCGACGACCCCGAACGTGAAGGCCTCATTGACACGCCCAAGCGTGTCGTCAATGCCTATCGCGAGTTCTTCTCGGGCTATGACCAGGACCCCATTGCCGAGCTCTCGCGCA
The DNA here is from genome assembly GCA_015494375.1 of Hyphomicrobiales bacterium. GTDB lineage: Bacteria > Pseudomonadota > Alphaproteobacteria > Rhizobiales > S144-23 > S144-23. The sequence goes on from WGBL01000081.1 coordinate 4,042, forward strand.
CCTTTGATGATGTGGCCGGCTATGACGATATCGTCATGTTGCGCGATATCGATCTCAACTCCCATTGCGAGCATCACATGGTGCCGTTCATCGGCAAGGCCCATGTCGCCTATTTCCCGACCGACCGGGTTGTCGGTATCTCGAAGCTCGCGCGGGTGGTCGAGATTTTTGCGCGCCGATTGCAGACCCAAGAGACCATGACCGCGCAGATCGCCGAGGCCATCAACACCGCGCTCGAGCCCGCAGGCGTGGCGGTGATGATCGATGCGGTGCATCAATGCATGTCGTTGCGCGGTGTCAACAAGCCGAACGTCGCCACCATCACCACACAGTTCACGGGCGTCTTCAAGGAAGACCAGGCGCTGCAAGACCGCTTCATGCGCTTGGCTAGCGGGGAGGCCCGCTAGCAGCGGCCCCCATGAACCCGGCGCCTTTATGAGGGGCGGCTGTGGGCGACCGCTATGGGCGACCGATGCGGGCGAACGCTATGGGCCAGCGCTTTGGGTCACCGCTGTGGGTGAGCGCCATGGTCGACCTTGTGGGCGACCGCTGTGAGTGCCGGCCTTGAGCGCCAATCCCGGGGCGAAATACCAATGACAAGCGACGGACCTTTTGCCCCTCGCGGCTCCCGAGAGGAGGTCGAGGAGGGCTTGCGATTCATGCCGAAATTCGATGCCCAGGGTGTGCTGCCGGCGATTGCCACCGATGTGCACTCTGGCGAGGTAGTGATGCTCGCCTATATGAATGCCGAGGCGCTGGCCCGCACCATCGAGACGGGCATTGCCCATTACTGGAGCCGCTCTCGCAACAAGCTCTGGGTCAAGGGCGAGACCAGCGGCAACCGCCAGCGGGTGCTTGAGATCCGCACCGACTGTGATCAGGACGCCATCTGGTTGCGGGTCGAGGTGGAGGGCCACGGTGCCTCGTGCCATCTCGGCTATCGCTCCTGCTTTTTCCGCCGTGTGCCCGTGGGCGAGGCGGCGCGACCAGAGCTCGAGCTCGCGCACACAGGCGAGGCGCGCGCCTTCGATCCAGGCGAGGTCTACAAAAAAGACACATAAGGCTTGCAAAAAGGCCACAGAATCGGCACGAATTAATCAAAAGTTAATATTATGGGTGCTAGGCTTGCTGAGAACAGCTGTTCCTGTGATTTGTTTTCGCGTAACCGCTTAGTGCGAGCATTATCGCTGTTCACTGCGCCGACAATCCCAAGGACAAGGGGGTGCTATCCTTGTTTTTCGAGCCGCATCGTTCCATTGCCGGAGAGACGCCTTTGAGCAAAGCGCGCATTGGCATTGCGCTCGGTGGCGGTGCGGCGCGCGGCTGGGCCCATATCGGCGTTCTCAAGGCCCTGATCGAGGCGGGAATCGAGCCTGACATCGTGGCCGGCACCTCGATTGGTGCCGTTGTCGGCGGTTGCTATGTCTCGGGGCGGCTGGAGGCGCTTGAGAAATTTGCAAGGAAGCTCACCCGACGCAAGGTCTTCACGCTGCTCGACTTCAATCTCACGGGCTCGGGCCTGATTACGGGGCGGCGCATTTGCGGGCGGCTTGATGAGCATCTGGCCAACGTCCGCATCGAGGATCTCGACAAGCGCTTCGTGGCGGTGGCCACTGAGCTCGGCACGGGCCACGAGATCTGGCTCAGCCGCGGCCGGCTGGTCCAGGCCATGAGCGCTTCTTATGCCTTGCCCGGCATCTTTCATCCGGTAAGGATCGGTGGCCGCTGGCTTATTGATGGTGCACTTGTCAATCCCATCCCGGTCTCGGTCTGTCGTGCGCTTGGCGCGCGCCATGTGATCGGTGTCAACCTCCACGCCGATACTTTCGGCAAGGGAACCGTGGTGCCCGACCAGGGGGCTGTCGAGGGCACGGAGCCCCATTGCGGCAGCGAGCTCGATGAGGCGCCGCGTGGCGCCCGCTCGGCGCTCCAGCTCCTGCATCGCCAGTTCTTCGGCCAGGGCAACGACGGGCCGCCCGGAATCTCCTCGGTCATGATCGATGCCTTCAACATCATCCAGGACCGGGTGGCGCGATCGCGGCTCGCGGGCGATCCTCCCGATCTCATCATTGCGCCGAGGCTGGCCGAGTTCGGCCTCTTTGAGTTTCACCGCGCCGCCGAGACCATTACGGTGGGCTATGAGGCGACCAAGCGCGAGCTGGACCGCATTCGCGACATCGTGGGCGAGGCCGAAGCTCGCGTTTGAGGCCGGAGCTCGAGGCTCGGCCCGCGCGCCAACCCTCTGCACTTTACCAAGCGTTGGTGCCGGCCGGCCTTCACTGGCTGTCGCGTCTGGGATGCGCTTGTCGCCACGTCTGGGAGAGCGGGAGGTGGCCGACCGCGCGGCCTCCTTGACCCCGGCGGGAGGTGTTGCCTTGGGGTGGCAGAGGGGGTTGTCCATTGCCGAGGTGTTTGCTAGAGGGATGCGGCCCTCCATATGATTGTTGTTGTGGTGTGGGCCAATGCGGCGCCAATCTGGCAAAGCATTCCCTATGGTCTTTGGTTTGCGGTCGTGGCGGAACTGGTAGACGCGCAGCGTTGAGGGCGCTGTGGGCTTAGCCCGTGGAGGTTCGATTCCTCTCGACCGCACCATCGCTCGCTCGACGGTACCAAAGGGCCGCTTTGCTTCAGAGCCCATGAGGTCCGCCCAGCCAAACCCCGCCGGGGCACATCAGGTTCTTAACGAACCCTCTTCCTTCAAGGCACCATCTCCTTCAAGGCCCAATCAGGCCCATCAAGCCCCCTCGAGCCCCAGTTGCCGACGCGCCTCGGCGCGCAGGACGTCGATGGGTTTGAGCTCACCATCGACCTTGAAATGCCAGAACGTCCAGCCGTTGCAGGCCGTGCGGCCTTGCACCGCGGCGCCGAGCTTGTGGATCGAGCCGGCCGTGCCCTGCCAGGCCAGGGTGCCATCGGCGCGGACCTTGGCACGCACCTTCTGTGCGGGATCGAAAAGCGTCTCGCCCGCTTCGAGAATGCCGAGCTCGACGATGGTGCCAAAGGGCACGCGCGGGGCATGGCGCTTGCCGGTGAGCGGCGTGCACGCCTCGGCCGGGAGCGGGCGCACCTTGGCGATCCGCTCGCGGGCGCGCCGGACATAGTCGCGGTCACGCTCGATCCCGATCCAGCGGCGCCCGAGCCGGCGGGCAACGGCGCCCGTGGTACCGGTGCCGAAGAACGGGTCGAGGATCACATCGCCCGGGTTTGTCGTTGCCAGGATGATGCGGTGGAGCAGCGCCTCGGGCTTTTGCGTGGGGTGTGCCTTCTTGCCCGCCCTGTCCTTGAGGCGCTCGGGGCCGGCGCAGATGGGCAAAAGCCAGTCCGAGCGCATCTGCAAGTCGTCATTGAGCGCCTTCATGGATTCGTAGTTGAAGGTGTAGCGCGCGCGGCGGCTCCGCGAGGCCCAGATGAGCGTCTCGTGGGCATTGGTAAAGCGCGTGCCGCGGAAGTTCGGCATCGGATTGCTCTTGCGCCAGATGATGTCGTTGAGGATCCAGTAGCCGAGGTCCTGGAGCGCCGCGCCCAAACGAAAAATGTTGTGATAGGAGCCGATCACCCAGATGGCGCCGTCGGGCTTGAGAACGCGGCGGCATTCGCCGAGCCAGGCGCGGCTGAAGCGGTCGTACTCGGCAAAGCTCTCGAACCGATCCCAATCGTCATCGACGCCATCGACCCGGCTCTGGTCGGGGCGCAGCAATGTGCCGCCGAGCTGGAGATTGTAGGGGGGATCGGCAAAGACGAGATCGACGCTCTCGCTCGGCAGCTTGGCCAGCTGCTCGAGGCAATCGCCCTCGAGCACACGATCGACGGCGATCGAACGGGCCGATGCGCGCCCGCGCACGCAACCTTCAGCGCGACTCATGACCGAAAAACTCCTGACGCTTACGCAACAACGCGAACCACCACAACGAGAAAACAACGCCACTTAAACGCCACTCAGCAAACAACACCAGCGATGCGATCACCGGCTCGATGCGGCCTCCCCGAGGCTCCAAGGGTGGCACCGCGCCCTTGGGGCAGGCATGTGGGCAGCCGGCGCATGTGAGCTGGCGCATGGGGGCCGGCGCATGTGAGCTGGCGCATGGGGGCCGGCGCATGTAGGCCGGCGCATGTAGGCTGGCGCATGTAGGCTGGCGCATGCGGGCGCACGCGCACCAGCGCCTGCATTGAGCGTGGCGCGGGTGCCGTTAACAAAGCGTTAACGGCGCGTTATCGGCGGCCTCTCCGCCGCTTGAACAATGCACGAACACGCGCCCCTTTCCATGGCGCCGCATTGGGGCGAAAGCGTGATAAGCTTGGGCGAAGAGCAGCTCCGGGGCGTGCGTGCGCGAGTGTGTGAAAGTGCCCGAAAGTGCGAATGCGGCACCGAACGAACGCAAAGAGCGAGAAGAGCAAAAAAACAAAGAAGAGTGAGAGGAACAAGAAGAGAGAGAAGAACGAATGCCAAGAACGGATCGGCCAACGCTGCTGGGTGCGCGTGTGGAGGTGCCCGGCTCGCCCGATGAGGCGCGACTCGAGGTCGTCGACAACCCCCATCCCGGCACCCTCTATCTGGTGCGCTTTACGTGCCCCGAGTTCACCTCGCTCTGCCCCATCACGGGCCAGCCCGATTTCGCCCATCTCGTGATCGAGTACGTGCCTGAGGAGTCGATTGTCGAGTCGAAGTCGCTCAAACTGTTTCTCCAGAGCTTTCGCAACCATGGCGCCTTTCACGAGGACTGCACGCTTGTGATTGCCAAACGGCTCATTGCCGCCATGGCGCCCCAGTGGCTCAGGATCGGCGGCTATTGGTATCCGCGCGGCGGCATGCCGATTGACGTTTTCTGGCAGTCAGGCCCGCCGCCCGAGGGCTTGTGGCTGCCCGAGCAGGCGGTGGCGCCGTATCGCGGGCGGGGCTGAGGAATCAGCGCCTTCCCCTTCGTTGAGATCAGACTGTTGCACCCGTTCGAGAGCGGGGCTGAGGGGTGAGCACAGCCCGCTTCGTCCGGGTCTGACTGTTCTACCTGACAGTGAGCGGGGCTCGTCAGTGAGCAGGCGCTTGTGGTGGCGGTGTCCTTTTGCGGTATGTGTCTTCTGGAGCCTGCCCAAGGGGGATAGGCGCGAACGAGGCCGCGGCTTCTCGGCTGGCCCATCGGGTGGCCCGGCTCATCGGGTGCGCCCATCGGTGTTGCCCTCGGCCGGGTGCGCCATGAGATGGATGGCATCGGCAAGGAGCGAGACGGTTGCCGCGACACCCGGGCGAATGCCGTTGCGCGCGGCGGCGTGGGTCGAGATCTGGAAGGTGAGGGGCAGCTCGGGGGCGTGGGCGGGCTCGAGCGTCACCTGTGTTTCCGCGCCAAAGACGAGCGTCTCGATTACGGTGCCGGGAACCGGGTTCTCGCGCTCGCCCCGTGAGGGGCGGCCGCGGCGATGGAGCACAATGGCCGAGCTGGGGATCATCCAAGTGACCTCGTCACCGACGCCAAACGCTGCGCCGACGTCCTGCTCTTCTCCGACGCTGGCCGCTCTACCGGCGCTCTGCTCTGCACCGGCGCTCTGCTCTGCACCGGCGCGCTGCTCTGCACCGACGCCCTGCTCTGCACCGACGCCATGCCCGCGTTGGTCCGCAAGCTCGAGCCGCTTGCCGCGCCAGTCGAGTGCCAGGCGCGCACCACCGCTCGAAGCCCCGTCCGGCGCAGCGACGAGCCGCCCCTCGAAGATGTTGGTATGCCCCACGAGCCGCGCCGCCCGTGGCGAGACGGGGGCCGAAAGGATTTCCTCGGGCGGGCCAATCTGTAGCAGGCGCCCATGGTCGATAAGCGCGATCCGGTCGGCAAGACCGATGGCTTCGCGGAGATCGTGGGTCACCAGAATGCAAGGGATGTCGAGGCTCTGTCGCAGCTGCGCAAGCTCGCGCTGGAGGCGCTTGCGGGTGGCATGATCGACGGCCGAGAAGGGCTCATCGAGGAGCAGCACCGCCGGCTCGCGGGCGAGCGCACGGGCGAGCGCCACCCGCTGGCGCTGGCCGCCCGAGAGCGCACTCGGCCGGCGCCCGCCGAGGCCCTCTAGATTGACACGCGCAAGCAGCTCGCGCGCCCTGGCCTTGCGCTGCGCGCGGGGCAGATGGCCGAGCGCCGTGGCGATGTTGCCAATGACGTCGAGATGCGGAAAGAGCGCATAGTCTTGAAAGACGAGGCCCGAGCGGCGCGCCTGTGGTGAGAGCGCCTTGCCGCTTCCCCCATGCAACTCGGCCCATATGCAATCGCCAAGGCGTATGAGCGCGTCCCGCGGCGTCGCCAGCCCGGCAATGGCGCGCAGGATGGTGGTCTTGCCACTGCCAGAGGGGCCGATGAGCGCAAGCAGCTCGCCGGGGCTGCAGTCGAAGGCCACGTCGAGCGGGATGGGGGCAGGTTGCGCGAGCCGCACCACGAGCCTGGCGCCGCGCCTGACGCCTCTCTCTGATCTTTCTGGCGCGCCCATCACTCGGGCCCGCCTCTGCGCCGCGCACTGGCATTGACAATGGCGATGGCGACAAAGGAGATCGCCAGCAGCAGGAGCGACATGCGCCCGGCGCCGGCGCTGTCGAGAGCCTGCATCTTGTCGTAGATGGCGACCGAGGCCGTGCGGGTGACCCCTTCGATATTGCCGCCCACCATGAGCACGACACCGAACTCGCCGAGCGAATGGGCGAAGACGAGGGCAATGGCGGTGACAAACCCGGGCCAGGCGAGCGGCAACTCGATGCGCCAGAAGGTTTGCCAGGAGCCGAGGCCGCTCACCCACGCCGCCTCGCGCACATGGGGCGGGATCGCCTCAAAGGCGCGCTCGATGGGCTGGACGGCAAACGGCAGATTGAAGATGAGCGCCGCCAGCACGAGCCCCTCGAAGGAGAAGGCGAGCGAGCCGCTGCCGCCCAGGGCGCGGAAGAGGGCGGCAAGGGGCGTGCCCGGAGCAAACGCCTCGAGGAGATAAAAGCCGAGCACGGTCGGCGGCAGGACGAGCGGCAGCGCAATAAGCGTGGCAACGAGGCTGCGGCCTCGCACGCGCGTCCAGGCGAGCCAGCGCGCAAGGAGCGTCGCCAGCGGGATGAGCAACACGATGGCCCAGAGCGCAAGCGAGAGTGATATGTCGATGGCGCGCCAGTCCACGGGAAGAATCCCAATCTAATCGTTCTAATCGTTGTTCCGAGCAACACCGTCGTTACTGTGCACAACACCGAAGCCGTGGCGTGCCAAGAGCGCGCGCGCTGCTGGTGTTGCGAGGAAGGCGAGGAAGGCGCGGGCCGGCTTGCGTGCCTTGCGCAATAGCAAGGCGCGATGGCGAAGGGGGCCATGCCAGTCGGCGGGAACGAGCGCCGATCGGCCGCGCCCTGCAAGTGCCGGCGCGCGGGCGAGCGAGGCGGCGATAAGCCCACCGTCGGCGCCGCCGCTGAGGGCATATTGCGCGGCTTGGGCGACATTCTCGGCGATAAGGAGCCGGGGCCGGAGTGGTTGCCAGAGGGCCTTCGCTTCCAGCGCTTCTTTGGCGGCCCGGCCGTAAGGGGCGTGGGTGGGATTGGCGATGGCAAAGCGCATGAGCCGTCCGTCATTGAGTGCGCGGCCGAGGTCATCGAGGGTGCCGTCGGCGACAAGCGCCGAGCCATCGGGCACGAAAAGCGCAAGGCGCCCGAGCCCGAAGACGAGCCCCGCCCCTTCGGAAAGCCCGCCTTTGGCAACCGCGAGGGCCCACGGTTCATCGGCGGCAAGAAAGATATCAAATGGTGCGCCACGCATGATCTGGCGGGCGAGGTTGCCCGAGGCGCCGTAGCTGACACGAAGCTCGAGCCCGTCCTCTTTGCGAAGCACGCGGCGCAGATCCTCGAGCAGAAAACGGAGCGAGGAGGCCGCAGCCACCGCAACGACACCGGGCGCCCCGGTGCGTCCCGCGATGTGCTCGACTCGTTTGGCCTCGGCCGCCCTGGCCTCCGGTGGGGTACGGACACCGTGCCCAACCAACCCGAGGGCGGTGGCAAATGCAACTTTAGCAGTGCCAGCCAGGAGCTGTCGCCGCGAAACCGCAGCCCTCGCCAGGCGCGCCACACGCCCCTCGTCCCCATCGGTCTTGCCGCGAGGCCTGCGATCGCGCTCTTCCCTCAAACGCATCTTCGTTCCGTTGTTAGCCGGGGATGGCCAGCAATCTCCCGCCGGCCTTTTCCATTTTGCCATGCCCAGAGAGCCTTTGCGCCCCGTCGATCTTCGATCTTAACAGCTCCAGCGCTCAGTGCACACGGCCCCGTGAACGGGGCTTCCGATTGCCAGCGGGATGCTTATATGTCAGTAATACGTCAGCATTGCTGACCTAATATTCGCATTCACTGATATTGCACAGATGTTGGCGCAAATCGGGCCGAGGGGGGAGGGCGAGGAGGCGATCGTGGGGAGGGTGTGCGAGGAGACAGAAGAGCATCGAGCGGCACACGAAAGGAGGCCAGCGTGAGCCCCACCACCAAGAGCCCTGAGAATCCCAAGAGCATGAGCGCCACGAATGCCACCAGGAGCGCCGAGAAAGCAACAATGAGCGCCACGCACGCACGCGCCGCCAAGGGGGGCACCACCGGCGCGGGGCGCAGACGAAAGGTGCGCCTCGAGGACAAGTTCGACCTCTCTCAGGAGCGCGTCTTGCTCAATGGCGCGCAAGCGGTCGTCCGCCTCGTCCTCATGCAGCGCGAGCGCGACCGCCGGGCTGGGCTCAACACGGCGGGCTACGTTACGGGCTATCGCGGCTCGCCCATTGCGGGTCTCGAGGCACAATTTGGGCGCGCGCGCAAGATCATCGAAAAGGCCAACATACGCTTCGAGCCCGGGCTTAACGAGGACCTCGCCGCGACCGCGCTCTGGGGCGCGCAACAGGCCGAGCTCAGGGGCGAAGGCAAATACGACGGTGTCTTTGGCGTCTGGTATGGCAAGGGCCCCGGGGTCGACCGCTCGGGCGATGTCTTCCGCCATGCCAATCATGCGGGCACGTCGAAGCATGGCGGCGTGCTTGCGCTCATGGGCGACGACCATACGTGCGAGTCCTCGACATCGGCGCACCAGAGCGAGTTCGCCTTTGTCGATGCCATGATTCCGGTGCTCAACCCGGCGGGCGTCCAGGAGATTGTCGATTTCGGTCTCCTTGGCTTTGCGCTGTCGCGCTATGCGGGCGTCTGGGTCGGCATCAAGTGCGTCAAGGACAACATCGAATCGACGGGCGTTGTCGATACCCGCCTAGAGCGCCTCAAGATCAAGACGCCTGACGATTTCGAGATGCCCGAGGGCGGGCTCAACATTCGACTGGGCGACACCCCGCTCGAGCGCGAGGCCCGGCTCCACGACCACAAGCGCGGCGCCATCCTGGCGTTCGCGCGCGCCAATGGCCTCGACCGCCTCGTCTTCCAAGGGGGCCCCGCGCCCAGGATTGGCATTGTCACCATGGGCAAGAGCTATCTCGATGTGCGCGAGGCGCTCGATGAGCTCGGCATCGACGAGGTGCGCGCGGCCGAGCTGGGGTTGCGCCTCCTCAAGGTGGGGCTCACCTGGCCGCTCGAGCCCGCGATCATCCATCGCTTCGCCGAAGGGCTCGAGACCATCATCGTCGTCGAGGAGAAACGCTCGCTCGTCGAGACCCAGATCAAGGAGCAGCTCTATGGCGATGCCACTGCTCCCATGGTGGTCGGCAAAAAGGATGAGCACGACCAGACGCTCTTTCCGGCCAAGGGGGCGCTCGAGCCGCTCGATATTGCGCTCGCCGTCGGTGAGCGGCTGTTGCGCGCGCGTCCTGATCCGGCACTCGAGGGGCGGCTCGATGTGCTCAAGCGGCACAAGGGCAACCGCCCCCACGGCGCCGAGATTGCGACACGCATCCCCTATTTCTGCTCGGGCTGCCCGCACAACACCTCGACCGTTGTGCCCGAGGGCTCGCGCGCCTATGCCGGGATCGGCTGTCATTACATGGCACAATGGATGGACCGCGCCACCGACGGCTTTACGCATATGGGGGCCGAGGGCGTCAACTGGATTGGCGAGGCGCCGTTCTCGAAGCGCCGCCATGTCTTCCAGAACCTTGGTGATGGCACCTATGTGCACTCGGGCTCGCTCGCCATCCGGGCGGCGCTCGCGGCAGGTGTCAACATCACCTACAAGATTCTCTACAACGATGCGGTGGCCATGACCGGTGGTCAGCCGCTCGATGGCGGCATGACGGTTGACAAAATCGCCCGGCAGGTGGCGGCCGAAGGGGTCAAGCGCATCGCCATCGTGAGCGATGAGCCCGAGAAGTATGCGAGCGCCGGCATGGCGCTCCCGCGCGGCACCACCATCCATCATCGCCGCGAGCTCGGCGCCGTCCAGGAGGAGCTCAGGGAGCTGCCGGGCGTCACGGTCCTCATCTACGACCAGACCTGCGCCGCCGAGAAACGGCGCCGGCGCAAGCGCGGGCTATATCCCGATCCGCCCAAGCGCGCCTTCATCAACACCGCGGTCTGTGAAGGCTGCGGCGATTGCGGCGTCAAATCCAATTGCGTCTCGATTGTGCCCGTCGAGACACCCTTCGGCCGCAAGCGCCAGATCGACCAGTCCACCTGCAACAAGGACTATTCATGCGTCGATGGCTTTTGCCCGAGTTTTGTGACGGTTCATGGCGGCCGTCTGCGCAAGCCGAAGGCCGCCTGGGGCGACCCGCGTCTCGATGCGGCGCTCTCTGCGCTGCCGGAGCCGACGCTGCCTCTGATCGACAAAAACCATTCCATTGTCGTGACGGGTGTGGGCGGCACGGGCGTCGTCACCATCAGCGCCATTCTGGGCCAGGCGGCCCATATCGACGGCAAGGGGTTTGGCGCCATCGACATGGCGGGGCTCGCGCAAAAGGGTGGCGCGGTGGCGTGCCACACCCGTATTGCCGAGCGCCCCGAGGACATCCACGCCATTCGCGCGGGCGTCGCCGGCGCCGATGTGGTTCTCGGCTGCGATCTGGTGGTGACCGCCTCGAGCAAGATCGTCGAGACCATACGCCCCGACCACACCGCAGTCGTGCTCAACACCCATGAGCTGATCACGGGTGATTTTACGCACAACCCCGATCTCCGCATGCCGCGCGCCGGGCTCGAGGCGGCGATCCGTGAGCGGGCGGGCGGCGCACCGGTCCATACCATCGACGCACAGGCGCTGGCCACCAGACTCCTTGGCGATTCGATTGCCTCCAACATGCTGATGCTCGGCTTTGCCTGGCAGCTTGGCACCATTCCCGTCACCCGCACCGCCATTCGCGAGGCGATCGAACTGAATGGCGTCGCCGTCGGGATGAACCAGCGGGCGTTCGAAATCGGCCGGCTTGCGGCCCACGACCCCAAGGCGCTCGAGCCGTTCATGGGTCGGGCCGAAGGGGTGGCCGAGGAAGCGGAGGAGAGGGGCCATGCCGCAGCGGAAAGCCTCGATAATCTCGTTGCCCGCCTGCGCGCCCATCTCGTGGCCTATCAGGACGAGGCCTATGCGGCGCGCTTTGAGGAGCGCGTCCGCGCCATGGCCGCAATCGAAGAAGAGCGGCTCGGCGTGGGCTCGACACGCCTCGCCGAAGCCATTGCGCGCGGCCTCCACAAGTTGATGGCCTACAAGGACGAGTACGAGGTGGCGCGGCTCTTTACGGATGGCTCATTCGAGCGCGCCCTTGCCGCGCAGTTCGAAGGCGACTACCGGGTCCGTTATCATCTGGCGCCACCGCTCCTTGCCCGCAAGGACCCCCACACGGGCGAGCCCATAAAACGCGCGTTCGGGCCCTGGCTCAGGCATGCCTTCAAGCTGCTGGCGCGGCTCAAGCGGCTCCGCGGCACGCGGCTCGATCCTTTTGGCTACACGAAAGAGCGCCGCTTGGAGCGCCGGCTGCTCAGCGACTATGAGCAGCTTCTCGACGAGATCGCCGAGCGGCTCTCGCCTGCAATGCACGAGACGGCCATCGAGCTTGCCGAGCTGCCGCTACGGATCCGGGGCTTCGGCCATGTCAAGATGAGGAACGCCGAGGCTGCCAAGGTGCGCGAGAAGGTGTTGCGCGCGCGCTTGCGCGCCCCGACCTCGGGCCCCGCCACCGCGCGCCAGGCGGCAGCTTAACGCTGCGGCTTGACCAAACAATTCCCCTTTGACGATGGCCCTCCTTGTCGGGGCATTCATTTGGGCTGGTGACTGGTTTTTTTGGTCGCGGCCGTTGTACCCGAGAGGGGCAAGAAAGAAGAACAAGCTCTTTTCAATTGCTAAAGGTGATTTCGCGAGCGCAAGCGATGGCGCCTTGCGCATCGCGCTCAGTGGCGGGTTGCGGCGTTGGTGCCCGCGGGCTTGCCGCTTGCGCCTGGAAGGGGCGGGGTGGGCGCGCCATCGCTGCTCGACGATGTTGCGCTGGCGCCTCCGCGCGCCCTCGCCTGATCACGGACAGGCACCGGCCTGCTGCGTTCCCAGATGCCGGCAAAGCTCAGGTTGCTCTCGCGTGCGGTACGGTCGCAGCAGGGGTCGTAAACTTCGATGGTGTCGCGGCTCAGCGGATCGCGCCGCATGGCATCGCCGGTCCAGCTCATCTCAACGCCAAGCACGAGCTGCTCATGGGCATCAATCATGGCCGGATTGGCGATGTGGCGAATCTCGAGTTTTGCGCCGGCCTCGCTCTCCCGGCACGACAGGGCGAAGTCGAACCAGTCTCCGAGCGCCTCCCGAGGCTCGAGCTTGGCAAAAAGAAGCCGCAGATGGCTGCCGGCGGCGCGCAGATCATCGGCGTTGGCAATAAGGGCCCGGGCGACAGGCGAGGCGGGCGAGCGCGCAATCAGCGTGATCTTGCGCTGCTCTGGCTGGTCGCACCAATCGGCAAATAGACGGTCGAGATAATAGCCGAGAAACTGGTCGATACGGGCCTGTTTTTCCTCGTGCTTGACAAGCTCCTGTTGGCGCGAAGACCGATCATTGTCCATGGTGGCCGCCTCAATGGGTTGCTTCTTGGGGTTGCTTCTTGGTCGCTTCCTGGAGGATGGGGAGACATGCGGCCCTGCGCATGCCTTATGTGATGGCTCCATTAGGCCCCATTCCGGTTAAGGAATGATTGATCGGGTGTTCCATTTCGCTCCGAATGCGGGTTTCCGTTCGCTCCCATCCATTCGCTCCCATGCATTCGCTCCCATTGTGTTTCCCCATTGCGGTTACGGAAACATGAGGATTGTAACGCGAAAACACAGCTTCAGCCTCTTGAGCGCTCCCATAGATTTGCCGAGCACCACGATTGTCTGATCGAGACGATCCAATCCATTCAGGCGTTGCCCTTGCGGAACCACTGGCTGATATTGCCGATCTCGATATTGGGCTGCTCCCAGTCAAAGACCTCGTCCTCGACCTCATCCTCGCGCTCATCCTCATCCTCATGGACGAGCTCCGAGACCGCCGTTGGCTGAGGTTGGGCAGGCCCTTCGGCCTCGGCCTTGCCCGGCTCGGTCGGGCCGAGGGCCTCGTGGTGCTCGGCGTGCCACTCGGGGCCGGCCTCCTGCCAGGCGGCATGCTCCTCGCGGGCCAACTGCGCCATCTCGAGATCATCGCCGGGACGGCGGGGAATGACTTCGGTGCGCGCCTCGGGCACCACCTCGATGCGGTCCCTTTGCATGAGCGCCGAGCCCGTAGATGCATGGCTCGTCGCCGCCAGACGATCCGGCACGACCTCCGTCACACCGTAGCCAATGCCATTGCTATTGCCGTTGCCGCTGCCATTGCCATTGCCATTGCCGTTCGTGGCAAGGGCCGTTGCCAGCGGCGCCATGTGGGCAGGCAGACCGTTGCGAACCTGGCGGCGGAAAGTGGGCTCGGCCTCGGCGGTCGGGATTGCCTGCCGGCCGTCTTTCTCTTCTTCCAGCGCCTCCAGCGTTTCCCGCGCTTCTGGAGCATGGCTGGCGCTGCTGACGTTCTCTATTTCGCTTTCGCTCTCATCCTTGCTCTCATTCACGGCGCTCTTGATCTCGGCGTTCACGCGCGCCTGCACGCGGAAATCGCTTTCCGCCTCTTCAAAGGCCTGGTAGGCGGCCTCGTCAAACCCACTGAGAGCCGGCAAATGGATGACCTCGGCTTCCGCATTGAGGCCGCTGCCGTTGGCGCCATTTCCACCGTTCCCATTCGCCTGGGCGCCGTCAGTCGCTGCGAGATCGGTTCCTGCAAGCGCGCCACCGTCGCCCTCCGGCGCGGTCGTCATTGGCTCGGGCGCCGCCGCGGCGGCCCTTGTCGCTTCCAGTCTGTCTTTGAGGCTGCTCTTGACGCTGCTCGAGGCGGCCGTGCCGTTTGCGCCTGCGGCATGGCTGGCAAAGGCAGGCCGCGCCGCAGCCTCGGCGGTGGCGGTGCGCTTGTTGTTGCGCCTCACAAGCTCGACCGTCTCGAGGGTTTCGCGAACGGCCTCCTCCACCACCCTGGCAAGCATCTCGTCGACGTCTGAGCTCCCTCGGGCTTGGCTGTTGCCGTCGCCGGCGGTTGTGGTGCTTTCGGCCTTGATTGTGTCGTCTGCCGCGGTGTTGTCTGCCGCTTGCGTCGTCCCGCCACGTGGGGCCTCTGAGCTGCCCCCTGCGGTGCCCTCGGCCCCGCCGTCGCCGCCCTCGCCATCCGCGGCTGCAGGGGCTTGTGCGGTGTCATTCTCGTTGGCGGGCTCGGCGAAATGCGGCTCGATGGGGCCAAACAGCTCGGCCTCGGTGCGCTGGCGGCGCTTTTGCGCCTCGATGCGCTTGGCCGCGCCCATCATGGCGCTCAGCATCCAGTCCTGCCACATCGCCTTGCGGAAACGATAGATGCGGAACGCCTCGGCATCGGCGAATTTCGATCCCTGCTCACGCAGTTTGCGCTGAATAAAGCCGGTGGTGAAGAACGAGAGCGGCACGCGCGTATAGACCTTGTCGTTCTCAAAGCTCGTAAAGAGATTGGCAAGGAGCTGTGCCTGGAGGGCGGCATCGTCCGCAAGCCCGCCCCGATAGGTGGGATCGGTGCCATTGAGGGGAATGGCGGCATAATAGACTCCGCGCCAGTCGAAGACGACATGGCGGAAGACCTCGAAGACCTCGCGGATCTCTTCGTCCTTGTGGATGTCGCGAAAGCGCGAGAGGATCTTGATCACCGGCCATTCCTGCGCCTCGCCCATCTTGTGGTCGAGCCAGTGAAAGCCGTTCATGGGCCGGCTTACCGAGACGAGCAGCAGGCAGAAATCGACAAAGAGCGCAATAAAGAGCGGGATGTAGTCGCGCTCGCCAAGGCCCGGCTGCTGCGCCAGGATGCGGCGCTGGACGGCGACATTCTGGATCGACTGCACGGCCCGCTGTTGGGCGGCGCGGAGCTCGTCGGGGCTCGGCGGCAACTTGAGTTTGAGCACACCATAGAGCGTCGTCGTCAAGCGGCGAAAGGCCTCGATGATCGCCTCGGAGCCCTCGACGGCGGCGATCTTGGGCCTCTCGAGCTCGGGCAATTGGTCGATGGCCCGCACCACCCCGCGGAGCGCCGACTGCAATTCGGGGTCGGGGCATGAAAAGGTGCCGCCCTTGCCATTGTCAAAGATCGTCTTGCCCGCGCGCTCGGCCAGCTCGGAGCGGATCTGCATCAGCTGGGGGTCGGTGCGAAAAGCATTGAACCGTGCCACCGAGACATCGAGCTTGCGATTGAGCGCCCGCAGGAAGGCGTTGCGCGTGCCATCCTTGGCGCTCACGGTGCTCTTGTCGCGATTGACGATCTTGGCGAGGTCCTTGTTGAGCAGCGCGATGTCCTGTTTGACAGTGGCGACGCGCCCTTCGACGAACTTGCTTGCAAAGGAGAAGCGCGCCGCATCGGCATCGCGCAGGCGGCGCCTGGGGCCGTCGCCCGGCCGGCTGTTGGGGCACGAGTTGCCTTTCTCGCGCTCGGCGATGGCCTTTTTCTGCGAGATGGCCGCGAGCGTGGCGAGGGTCGTCTGCAGCTGCTCGAGGCGCGCCTGGGCGCCTTCGAGTGCGGTCTGGACCTGGGTCACGGCCGAGCTTGCCGAGCGGGAGGCCTCCGAGCGCGACTCGAGAAACTTCCAATAGAAGCCGAAACCGAAGCCCACCGAGATGAGGGTCAAGAACAAATAGCCCGTGATATAAAGCACACGGACCGAAAAGCTGAGCCGGTCGAAGAGCTGATCGAGCAGCCAAATGATCATGAGCATCAGCATCGCGACGGCGAAGCCGATGGCCACCTTCATGACCAGCGAGATGTCGCCCATGTTGGCCTCTATGAGCTCCAGCATGCCGGTGTAGGTGGAGATCCACGACAGTGTGCCGAGGCCAAGGAGCAGCAGCACCTTTTTCCAGTCGATTGGCGGTTTTTCGGGCGGGCGCCAATCGTCATCGAAATCGAGCGCCGAATACCCCACACCGCGGGCACGTCCGCCCGCTTTCGCTGTCTTGGATTTCGCAAAGATCATGAGTGCCGCCGGATCACCGCTTTTTGAAGAAGCGCTCGTTCGTTGGTTGCTCACGGGGAGGGCTCGAGGTCCTTGGCTGCCACCGAAAACGGTGCCTTCTCGGCCCCCGCATCGCCCATTGCAATGGGCCAACCACCGATGGGCCAGCCCCGCCCTATCGCAGTGGGTTGCCTCGGCTCGGGTGCGCGAGCCTTGCTCGGCTGGGTCGGACG
>WGBL01000082.1 GCA_015494375.1 Hyphomicrobiales bacterium
GCCTTGCCAGGCGAACGCACCCGTTGCGGCTCGGTGGATCTTTGCGATCAACCGAGCCGCTTTTCTGGGTCGAATGAGAAAGAGAGGTTGAAGTTTCGGTGAAGACCGGGATTGAGATCGCGTTCGAGTGTGTGTTGGAGATCTCCGATCCTCACCCTCGTTCGGAACAGCATACTCGGCTGCTCGTGGACCGCCGTGGGCAGCATCGGCGGCTGAGAAGCAGGTTGGGCCGATTCTGTTAACAAAAGGTTAACGACTGCCCCGTTTCAAGACCGCGCCGCCGAGCGCCTGGGAGCTGCGCCGCTTCGCGATGAGGAGCGCGGGCAGTGGATTTTCAGCGCCGGCAATCCTATAAACTAGGGCATGGAGAGGCCATCGGAAGGGCAGCAGATGGGAAGCGCAGCAGAATAGGTCGAACCGCTCGCGACGAATCGAGGACGAGCAGGGCGAACGAGAAGACGGAATCGGAAGAAGCGATGGCTGGTCATTCCAAATTCAAGAACATCATGCACCGCAAGGGGCGCCAGGATGCCAAGCGCTCCAAGATCTTCTCCAAACTCGCCAAGGAGATCACGGTGGCGGCCAAGCTGGGGGCGCCCGATCCCGACATGAACCCGCGCCTGCGGCTTGCCATTCAGGCCGCCCGCGCTCAGAACATGCCCAAAGAGAACATCGAGCGCGCCATAAAAAAGAGCTCGGATGCAAACAGCGAGAATTATGAGGAGATTCGCTATGAGGGCTTCGGCGCAGGTGGCGTTGGTGTGATTGTCGAGACGCTGACGGACAATCGCAACCGCACCGCGAGCGAGGTGCGGGCGATCTTTTCCAAGGCCGGCGGCAACCTCGGCGAGACGGGCTCGGTGTCGTTCATGTTCGAGCGTGTGGGCGCCATCGAGTACGACAGCGAAGTCGCCTCGGCCGACGACATGCTGGAGGCGGCGATCGAGGCGGGCGCCGACGACTGCACGAGCGGCGAGGAGGGGCATCAGATCTATTGCGAGCCCGAGGCGCTCCACGAGGTCGCCCAGGCGCTTGAGGCCCGCTTTGGTGCACCACGCTCGTCGGCGATTATCTGGCGACCGCAAAACACGGTTCCCCTCGACGACGAAACCGGCGAGAAACTCTTGAAGATGCTCGAGGCACTCGAGGACTGCGACGACGTTCAAAATGTCTATGCCAATTTCGAGATATCCGATGCGCTCATGGAGCGGATGAGCCGCTAGGCACGCAAAAGGCGTCAAGCAGTCTTTGTTGCAGCCTGCGGCCCCATGGTCCCCAGCGAGGCCCCCAGCGAGCCGCCCGCCGCGGCCCTAGTGACGATCACGACATTGCCCCAGTAAGCCCTTACCCCAGCAACCCCTAACCCAATAAGCCCTTACCGCAGGAAGCCCTCGCCCCGGAGAGCCGCCACAACGCGCATGACTGAGCCGTCGAAATCGAAGAACAACAATAGGTACAGCGCGGGAAAGGCGGTTCAAACAGTGGGAAAGATGGCTCCAAGAACCAAAGAGAAAGGCCTCGACGATGTCCGGCAAAGCAATCACCCTAATTGTCGGCCTGGTGCTTATCGCTCTTGCCATTGTCTGGTTTGCGACCCCGCTCGATGACGTCGTGCTCACACGCCTGCGCCCGCCACCACCGCCGGCGACGGCCACCGAGCGCAGTTTGGCGCCCCAGACGCAGAGCACCCTCGATCTGCTCAAGATCGCACTCGATGCGGCCAATGCGGTGATCGGCCTCATCGGCCTCGCCATGGCCATTCGCTCGGCCCGCACGCGCAAGGAGCAGTAACGCTCCCCCTCTGCGCGCGAGCGACGTGCAGGTTTGGCCGTGCGCCGCGTTGGCATCGCACAGCGTCGGCAATGCGCGGTGTCAATTGGCGGGGTCGGGCCCGGGGGTGCGGTCGTCCGTGGTTGCAGCGCCACCGCCGCGGGCCCCGGTGCGGCTGGCACCCGGGCGGAGGAAATTCACCCAAAAGTCATAAAAGCCGATGACGAGGCAAATGGTCATGACCACGATGAGGTCGGGTTCTGCGACGTAGTACATGACCACGGCGCAAAAGGCGACAAGCCCCGCCATGCCGACCAAGACCAGAATTCTGTCGAGCCACATCGTTGCCTAACCTCGCTACTTAGCCTCTTGCCATCTCGTTTTCTTCCTCGCCGTCGTCTCGGCCTGCCAGGGCCACGCCTTCGCCGCCTTCCTCTCTGAGCGTTGCCACCAATGAGCGCGCCGTTCTCAAGAGGCGCCCATCATCGCGCCGCGGCCCGACAAGCTGCACCCCGAGCGGCATGCCATCCACCTCGAGCAGTGGCAAGGAAACTGCCGGCACACCGGCATAGGTCCAGAGTGCATTGAACACCGGATCGCCCGTGCTCTCGAGCCCCTTGGGCGCGGGACCCGGCGCCGCCGGCGTCAGGATGGCATCATAGCGCTCGAAGATGCGTTCGAGCCCGGCATAGATGACATCCTGCATGGTGCGGGCGGAGTTGTATTGCTCGTCGCTGTAGCGCGCGCCTTCCTCCATGAGCTCGCGGAGTTTGGCGCTCGCCTTTTCCGGTTGCTCGGCAAAAAGTGGCCCGTAATTGCGGGCGATGTCCTTCATCTGCAGAATGCGCTGCCACTGCCAGGCCTCGGCGAACACATCGGGAAGCGTCACCTCGTCCACACGATCGCCGAGCGCCGCGACGAGCTCGGCGAAGGCGGCCTGTGTGTCAGGCTCGGCCGCAGACCACTTGGGCGTCTTGACGAACGCGAACATGGGGCGTGCGGGCGGTCGCGACATGGCGAGGCGATGGAGCGGCGGCCGGCTGCGCGGGTAGGACGCGGGATCGCGGCTGTCGCTTGCCGTCAGGCAGTCGGCAACAAGGGCAAGGTCCTCGACGCTGCGGGCAAAGAGGCCAATGGTGTCGAGCGGCGCCGACTGCTCGAGACAGCCCACCCGGGCGATGAGCCCGAAGGTGGGCTTGTAGCCGAAGACGCCGCAAAAGCTCGCCGGGCGAATGACCGAGCCCGCCGTCTGCGTACCGAGCGCGGCGGGGACCATGGCGTCGGCGACAGCCGCCGCCGAGCCGCTCGACGAGCCGCCTGGCGTGCGCTCGGGATCGTGCGGATTGCGGGTCTTGCCCGGCGCAAAAACGGCAAGCTCGGTGGTTACCGTCTTGCCGAGAATGATGGCGCCGGCATCCCTTAAGGCCGCCACACAACTGGCGTCGAATTGGGGCCGCCGGCCGGCATGGATGACGGTGCCATTCTCGGTTGGCGTGTCGGCGGTGTCGATAATGTCCTTGATGCCAATGGGCACGCCATGGAGCGGGCCGACGCCATGCCCGCGCGCGCGCTCCTCGTCGCGCAGATCGGCCGCTTTGCGCACCGCCTCGGGATCGAGATAGGCCCAGGCGCCCACCACCGGCTCACGCGCCTTGATGCGCGCGAGATGCGCCTCGACGAGCGCGCGCGCACTCAATTGCCCTTCTGCAATGCGCGCCGCGGCCTCGGCCACACCCAGCTGATTGAGATGATCGTCGCTCATGGTCATAGGGTCCTGGGCTCGTGTCCTTCTCTTGGCCGGCCCCCCTCGCTCAAGTGCCCCATCAGCGCCCATAGACCTGTTCAGGCAGCCAGAGGGCGATCTCGGGGAATGTGTAGAGGAGGATCATGGCAATGAACACCATCGAGAGAAACGGCAGCACGCCTTTGAAGATCTCAATGAGCGTGACATGGGGCGGCGCCACGCCTTTCAGATAATAGGCCGCCATGGCCATGGGCGGGGTCAGGAACGATGTCTGGAGATTGAGCGCAACGAGAATGCCGAAGAACAATGGATCGATGCCGAAAACTGGCAGCATCGGCAGGAAGATCGGCACAAAGATGATGATGATCTCGGACCACTCGAGCGGCCAGCCGAGGAGGAAAATGATGAACTGCGCCAGCAGCAGGAACATCCAGGGCTTGAGGTCGAGCCCGAGCACGAACTCCTTAATGAGCGCCTCGCCGCCGAGATAGGAGAAGACGCTCGAGAACGTCCAGGAGCCGACGAACAGCCAGCACACCATGGCGGACGTGCGGACCGTGAGATAGACGGATTCGCGGAGCTTTTCCTGATCGTTGACCTTCCATGCCATGAGCCCGAGCGCGCCCAAGAGAAAGCCGATGTCGAGCGCCTGTATATTGGTTTTGTGAAAGGCGAAGGCGTCGTTGAGCTCGAGCACGAGGAAAAGGAAGAGGTAGACCCCGCCGAGCAAGAGCCCCACGAGTGCCCCCTTGCCGGCATAGGCAAAGAGCTTGGCAATATCCCCCCGGCCCGGCTCGAATGCTTTCAAAAGACCCGCACGGGCCAGGAGGCCGATGACGATGCTGAGCCCGATCCCGACACCGGGCCGGATAAGAAAGCCCGGCTCGCCCGGCAGATCAAGCCCCAGAATGCCGCCAAGAATGCCACGTAGAAATATATAGAGCACCGCGAGGATGACCGTTCCAATGGCGCCAAAGCCGAGCAAATACAAGACACCGTCAAACGGTCCTGCCCTCGTGTTCCAGGGCGCGGCCTCCTCGCCATTCACGATTGCGGTGAGACGATAGGCGATCGCCAGCGCCAGCCCGCCGAGGGCGCCGATCGAGGCCGCTTCGGACGGCGTCGCAAGGCCGAACAGGATCGCTCCCAACACCGACAAAATGAGAAAGGCGAGCGGGAAGAACGAGGTCATGATCATGAACAGCACCTGTCCCCCCGAGACATCGGGCAAATCCTCATCGCGCGGTGCGGGGGCGATCTTGGGATTGAGAACCGCCCGGCCGACGACATAGACCATGTAGAGCCCGGCGAGCATGAAACCCGGGATGAGCGCCCCGGCATAGAGCTTGACCACCGAGACGTTCGAGGTGGCGGCATAGACGATAAGCATGATGCTCGGCGGGATGAGAATGCCAAGACAGCCGCCCGCGCAGATGACACCCGAGGCAAAGCTCGTGTCATAGCGCGCCTTGAGCATGGCGGGGAACGCAAGCAGCCCCATGAGCGTCACCACTGCGCCGATGATGCCGGTAGCGGTGGCAAAGAGCGCACAGGTGGCCAGCGCCGCCACCGCCATGGCTCCGGGCAGCCGCCGCGCCGCGATGTAGAGCGTATGAAAGAGCCGATCGACAATATTCGCCCGCTCGACGATGTAGCCCATGAACAGAAACAGTGGCACCGCCGTGAGAACGTCGTTGGCCATCACCGAATAGGTCTGGTTGACCAGAAGATCGAAAATGCGATTGTCGAACACCGTCTTCATGCGGGCGGGGTCGTAATAGGCGTAATATCCGAACACCACCCCCATCGCCACCAGTGTAAAGGCGATGGGAAAGCCAAGCATGATCACGACGATGAAAAGCGCCAGCATGACCACGGCAATCTCGGGGTTGGTGAGATTGCCGAAAAACAGAAGCAGCATCACCGCTGCAATGACAGCGACAATGACAAAGAGCGAAACCGGCTGACGCGCGATCATCTGCTCGCTCCCCCCTCTCCATCCTCGCCCGCCTGTGCGTTGTTGGCCACATCTGCAATCGCTTCCGCCTCATCTGCCATCGTTTGCTTGAGGTCCTCGTCGGGCCGCACCACGTCGACGGCTTCCGAGCCATGTCGGAGGATACGCTCCTCGGCCTCGTGCAAGAGCCGCTCCTCCATCTCCTCGATGTCCTCGAGATGGCCGGGCCACGTGCCGGTGCGTAAACAGACGATACAGCGCGCCACCTGGGCAAGCCCCTGGATGAAGAGCAGCACACCCGCCGCAACAATGATCATCTTGAACTGGAAGATGGGCACATTGGCCGGGCTCATGACGCTGACCTCGTGATAGCGCAAAGAGCGGCTGGCGTATTTCCAGCCGGCGACAATGAGGGCAAGAACCCCTGGGTAGAAGAAAAGGAAATAAAGCACGAGCTCGACAGCGGCCTGGGTCTTTTTCGGCCACAGGCGATAGAGCACGTCGCCCCGCACATGGCCATCGCGCGAGAGCGTATAGGCGCCCGCCATCATAAACAGCGTGCCATACATCATGTAGGAGATGTCAAAGGCCCAAGATGTCGGATCGCGCAGGACATAGCGCACAAAGACCTCATAGCCCACACCCAGCGCCAAGATCAGTATGCACCAGGAAAACGCCTTACTGATCAGCGAGGTCAGGCGGTCGATGAAAAAGATGAACGATTGCACGTAGAGCCCCTGGCGAATTGGTTATGTCGACTTGCTGATTCGCTTGCTGATCTGGTTGCTCATCGGCTCGATAAGCTGCTCAATGAGCTGTTTGGTGTTCCGCCCGAACTGTCTGGCGGATTCTCGCGAGCGCGCCCAGGCCGGAGCAAATCCAACTCTGAGCAATCCCCTGTCTGGGCGCGCCCAAGGCCGTTGGCAGCGCACAATGCACTGAGCCCCCATTGCTCCGCCTATGGCGCGCAGAAATGGGCCTGCCTGCTCCTGTGCCGGCCACCACCCCGTTTCCTTCCAGCCCAAACAGTTTGGCAGGCGGCGCCACAGCGCGCGGCGCCGCCCGCACCAGACCGTTCGCTCGCCTTCCCGTCAGCTCGGCAGCTTGCCCGGGAAGTAGTGCTCGTAAGCGAGCCGGTAGTCGGCCGAGTTGGTGAGGTCGTAAAAGGCCACCCGCTCGGACCAGGCCTTCTGGCTGTCGACCACCTTCTTGAAGAAAGGATCACGCATGAGCCGCGCGAGCACCCGGTCCCACGACTCAAGCTGCGCCTTCATGATCGAAACGTCGGTGCGATAGACATTGACCTTGTCGACAGTGATCAGCTCTTGGAGGTCCTTCGAATAGCGGTCCATCGCTAGGCCATAGTTCGCGGTGCTGGCCGCCTCGGCCGCATGCTCGATGATGGCCTGGTGGGCCGGGTCGAGCGAGGCGAACTTGTCCTTGTTGACAATGATTTCGAAGAACTCGGCCGCCTGGTGGTAGGAGCCCAAATGGTAGTGTTTGGAGACGTCCTGGGCGCCGAACTGCCGGTCGGACGTCGGGTTGTTGAACTCGAACGCCTCAATCACGCCGCGCTCGAGTGCGGGGATGATTTCACCGCCCGGCAGCTGTGTCACCTTGAGCCCCATGCCCTGCATGATGTCGGTGGCAAGGCCGACGGTGCGATACTTGAGGCCCTTGAGATCGTCGACGCTCTTGATGTGCTTCTTGAACCAGCCGAGCGGCTGTGTTGGCATCGGCATGCAGAAAAAGCCGACAAGGTTGAGGCCAAGCACATCCTGGACGAGCTCGCGATAGAGCTCCTTGCCGCCGCCGTAATGAATCCACGCAAGGATTTGCGACGCATTGGCGCCGAACACCGGCCCCGTTCCAAAGAGCGAGGCGGCCTTGTTCTTGCCATACCAATAGGCGGTCACGGTGTGGGCCATGTCAATGACACCGTCGTGGCAGGCGTCTTGGACCTGGAACGCCTTGACCACTGAGCCCGCCGGCAGCAGGTCGATCTTGATCTGGCCGCCCGCCATCTTTTCCACCCGTTCGACGTATTGCCGAGCAAAGTCCTGGAAGATCGCCTTGGCGCCCCAGGATGTTTGCATCTTGAGGGTGAGTGGCGCGCCGCGCGAGATATTGGGCATGGCGACGGCACCGGCGACGCCGCCCGCGGCAAGCGCACTTCCCTTGAGGAACTTGCGTCGCGAGAGCGGCGCGGTCGGCGCCTTTGCGGCTTTGCGGGTTTGCACAGGATTGGTCGTTTTCGCAGTCATGGTCTGGTTTCCTCCCGATCTTGGTCACCACCGGGCAACGGCTTACGCCTTACGCTTGCGACGACAGTTGCCGGTGGGATGCCAGGCAGTTTTGCCGACAATGGTGCCGATGACAAGCAGAACCCGCAGGCGAGGCGACCATTTTCCAGATTGCTGACATCTGGCTGGCACACTGTCGGCAGCTTCAGTGCACCCCGTTGCTACACGCGCAGCGCAACTCTTCGAACCTGGGTGCACCGCGCCTTTCGCTTGAGGCGAGGTCTTGCGAGCCGGCACGGGCAGTGCTATCGCTCATGGGGGTGGGGAATAGTTTAATGGTAGAACAGCGGACTCTGACTCCGTAGGTCCTGGTTCGAATCCAGGTTCCCCAGCCAATCCCCACCGGGGCCGGCATTCAGAAGCCAGAAACGAGAAATCGGAAAACGGGAACCGGAAATCTGAGATGGCGGCAAACGCTGTCGTCCCCGAAATCGCGCGGCCGCAACGGCTGCCATCTTGCACCGCCCTATTCCCGCGGGATTATCGGGGACCCATAACCCCGAACCTCGCTGGGGCATGGTGTTCATGGGCCCGGATAGAAATGCGGGGCGAGGGCACACTTGCCGGCAGCGGCGGTGGCCGCATTTCTTCTGGAGCGACTGGTCGCGCAAGCCAACTTCTGTCATCTGACATCTGACACCTGACACCCGATACCTGAATCTGGCTTCGCCCCACACGGCCCGAGGATTTCGTC
>WGBL01000083.1 GCA_015494375.1 Hyphomicrobiales bacterium
ACGGTGCACACCGCCCGCCCCGGCATTCTCATCGGCAAAAAGGGCGCCGATATCGAGAAGTTGCGCGGCCAGCTTGCCAAATTCACCGACAGCGAGGTGCACCTCAACATCGTCGAGATCAGAAAACCCGATGTCGATGCAACTCTGGTCGCCGAAGGCATCGCCCAGCAGCTCGAGCGCCGGGTGGCCTTTCGCCGGGCGATGAAGCGCGCGGTGCAGTCGGCCATGCGCGCGGGCGCGCTCGGGGTGCGGATCAATTGCGCCGGCCGGCTCGGTGGTGCCGAGATCGCGCGCACCGAATGGTATCGCGAGGGCCGCGTGCCGCTCCATACCCTTCGCGCCGATATCGACTATGGCACCGCCCGCGCCGAGACGGCCTATGGCACCATCGGTGTCAAGGTCTGGATCTTCAAGGGCGAGATCATGGAGCACGACCCGATGGCCCACGAGCGCCGCGCCATCCAGGGGCTTGACGGTGGCCGGCTCGGCGGGGCGCGTCGCGGAGAGGCGTGAGAGACCGGAGCCGATCGGCATTGCGCCGATCAAAGCGCAAGAAGGCACGAAGGGTGAAGACCGGAGGTTGAGGCCCGAGGCTTCGGCGACTTCGACGGATTGAGAATTTGAGAGCTTTTGGATTTGAGGATTTGAGCCATGTTGCAGCCCAAGCGAACCAAGTTCCGCAAGGCCCAGAAGGGGCGCACAAAGGGCGTCGCAAAAGGCGGCACGACACTCAATTTTGGTGCTTATGGCCTCAAGGCGCAGCAGCCCGCGCGTGTCACTGCCCGCCAGATCGAGGCGGCGCGGCGCGCCATGACGCGCCACATGAAACGCGCAGGCCGTGTCTGGATTCGCATATTCCCGGATCTGCCGGTCTCGAAAAAGCCGACCGAGGTGCGCATGGGCAAAGGCAAGGGCGCGCCTGAATACTGGGCGGCGCGTGTGCGGCCCGGGCGCATCATGTTCGAGATTGACGGCGTCGCCGAGCCCATTGCTCGCGAGGCGCTGCGGCTGGCGGCCGCCAAGCTGCCGATTAAGACCCGCGTTGTGACGCGGCCAGGCGAGAAGCACTAGCGCCTGGGCTCTTGGGGGCTCTGGCACTCTGGCGCTCTGGCGTTGATGGCACGGGGGCGAGGCGGCGAGCGGTGGCGACGAGATGGCGGCGGCGAGGTGGCCCCGCGCGGTGGCAGAGGCGAGGTGTAGCGGTGAGGTGGCTGCCGGCGACGCGCAGCGGTGAGGGTGGTGCTCACCCGGTAGCGGCGGTGAGCATGGTTGTGAGGAAGACAAAATGAACGCTGCCGATCTCAGAGACCTATCGCTCGATCAGCTCCAGGATCAGCTGATCAAGCTCAAGAAGGAGCAGTTCAACCTGCGCTTTCAACAGGCGAGCGGCCAGCTCGAGAACACCGCGCGCTTTCGCCAGGTGCGGCGCGATATTGCCCGCATCAAGACCATTGCGGCCGAAAAGCGTCGCAAAGGAGAGAACTGAAAAGATGCCGAAACGAATACTCCAGGGCGTGGTCGTCTCGGACAAGGCCGACAAGACCATCGTCGTGCGCGTCGAGCGGCGCTTTACCCATCCGCTCCTCAAAAAGGTGGTGCGGCGCTCGAAGAAGTATCAGGCCCACGATCCGGCCAATGCCTATAAGGTGGGCGACAAGGTGCGCATTCGTGAATGCGCCCCCATTTCAAAGACCAAGCGCTGGGTGGTCATTGCAGACGAAGGCAAAGCCGGTTGAGGGGCATTGAGCGGCGTCGAACGGCAGAGAGGCAGATGCATTCGGCTCGCGTGCTCTGAGCGAGTGCTCTGAGAATGAAATAGAGGCAGCAAGGCCATGATACAGAACGAAACCAATCTCGATGTCGCCGACAACTCGGGCGCCCGCCGGGTGCAATGCATCAAGGTGCTCGGGGGCTCCAAGCGCCGCTATGCCTCGGTGGGCGATATCATTGTTGTGAGCGTGAAAGAGGCGATCCCGCGCGGTCGCGTCAAGAAGGGCCAGGTGATGCGCGCGGTGGTGGTGCGCACGGCGGCGCCTGTGCGCCGGCCCGACGGCAGCATCATCCGCTTCGATCGCAATGCGGCGGTGCTTGTGAACAACAACAAGGAGCCCATCGGCACCCGCATCTTCGGGCCCGTCACCCGCGAGCTCAGGGCCAAGAACCATATGAAGATCATCTCGCTCGCGCCGGAGGTGTTGTGAGATGGCGCGGAAGAGCAAGAGGGGCCGCGACGCGGCCAAGGGCGTGAGGATCAAAGGCGTGGCGGGCAAGGGCCACAAGGTCAAGCTCAAGATCCGCAAGGGCGACCATGTGGTGGTGATTGCCGGGCGCGACAAGGGCAAGCGTGGGGAGGTGCTGAAGGTCATCCCGCGCGAGATGCGCGCCATCGTCAATGGCGTCAACCAGGTGCGCCGCCACCAGCGCCAGACGGCGACGCAAGAGGGCGGAATCATCACCAAAGAGGCGCCCATCCACATTTCCAATCTGGCGCTCGAGGACCCCAAGGACGGCGCGCCCACACGGGTCGGTTTCAAGATACTGGAGGATGGCCGCAAGGTGCGGTTTGCCAAGCGGTCGGGAGAGGTCATCGATGGCTGAGAAGGCGAAAGGCGCAAACGGCAAACAGGAGGCCGCGGGCGGTGCCGGTGCCGCAGCCGGCGCCGGAGCCGGAGCTGCTGGCGGCAATGGCGCGGCGGCGTCGGGCTATGTGCCGCGCCTCCGTCGGCATTACGAGGAGGTCGTGCGCCCGGCGATGATCGAGAAGTTCTCTTATAAGAACGTCATGCAGGTGCCGCGGCTCGACAAGGTGGTGCTCAACATGGGCGTGGGCGAGGCGGTTGCCGATCGCAAGAAGGTGGAGGCCGCCTTCGAAGACCTCAAGCTCATCGCCGGCCAGAAGCCCATAATCACGCGGGCGCGGAAATCCGTCGCAACCTTCAAGTTGCGCGAGGGTATGCCCATTGGCGTCAAGGTGACGCTCAGGCGCCAGCGGATGTATGAATTCATCGACCGGCTGGTCACCATCGCCTTGCCGCGGGTGAAGGACTTTCGCGGCCTGAGCCCAAAGAGCTTCGACGGCCGCGGCAACTATGCCCTCGGCATCAAGGAGCATATCATCTTTCCCGAGATCGACTATGACAAGGTCGATGAGATCCGCGGCCTTGATGTCATCATCTGCACGACGGCCGAAAGCGACGATGAGGCGCGCGAGCTGCTGCGCGGGTTCAATTTTCCATTCCGAGCGTGAGGGTGAGCGCGGGGCGCAGCCGGGCCCGTTTAGAAGTCGGCCTCGTTCGCTGGAGTTTCGAGCCACGGGAGCGATGGCGAGAGAATAAAAGAATAGAAGACGAGCGTATAGATATAGATAAAGAAAGAGAACGCGCGAAGGAGGAGAGACTTGGCAAAAAAGAGTGCCATCGAGAAGAACAAGCGCCGCCGCAAGCTGGTCAAGCGTTTTGAGGCCAAGCGGGCGCGATTGAAGGCCATACAACGCGACCCCAATGTCAGTCGCGAGGAGCGCTTTCGCGCCACCTTGAAGCTTGCCGAGTTGCCGCGCAACAGCTCCAAGACGCGTATTCGCAACCGCTGTGAGCTGACGGGGCGCCCGCGCGGCTACTATCGCAAGCTGGGCCTCAGTCGTGTGGCCTTGCGTGAGATGGCGTCGGAAGGCCTTATTCCGGGCATGGTCAAGTCCAGCTGGTAAGATCGCGCGATGGCGCTTGAAGAGCTGTCGAGTGGTGGTGCTGGTTGAGCTGCTAAGCTGTTGAGGAGAGCCGTCCATGGCGATGACGGATCCATTGGGCGATATGCTGACGCGCATTCGCAACGCCCAGATGCGCCGCAAGTCGAAGGTCGTGACGCCGAGCTCGAAACTGCGGGCCCGGGTTCTCGATGTCCTCAAGGAGGAGGGCTATATCCGGGGCTATACGCGCATCGACTATGAGGGCGGGAAGTCCGAGCTCGAGATCGAGCTCAAGTATCATGAAGGCGAGCCGGTGATCCGCGAGATCCGGCGGGTTTCCAAACCAGGCCGGCGCGTCTATTCCGGGGTCAAGGACCTGCCGACGGTCGCCAACGGGCTTGGCGTGGCCATCCTTTCCACCCCCAAGGGCGTCATGTCCGATGCCCGGGCGCGTCGCGAGAATGTGGGCGGCGAGATCCTCTGCAACGTCTTCTAACCGGGCCGGGAGAGGGGCGCCGAGGGGCGTGGCTGGTCGACGCACAGAAAAGGGTTCGGCGATCGGGGCGCCAGAGCGGGTGTGAGAGTGGCGCGTGGCATGCAAGGCCTCTGAGGCGAGGAACGAGAAAAACGGAAGAGCGCGAAACGATGTCGAGGATTGGGAAAAAGCCCGTGGCGGTGCCCGACAAGGTCGAGGTACGCATCGACGGCCAGCGTGTCGAGGCCAAGGGGCCCAAGGGCACGCTGTCGGTCACACTCGTCGACGACGTCACGGTGGAGATGAGCAATGGCGAGGTGGTCGTCGCCCCCCGCCACGACACCCGCCGGGCGCGCGCCATGTGGGGCATGTCGCGCACGCTCGTGCAGAACATTGTGACCGGCGTGAGCGAGGGGTATTCCAAGACACTCGAGATCAGCGGCGTCGGCTATCGCGCCCAGCTCAAGGGCAAGGACCTTCAGCTGCAGCTCGGCTTCAGTCACGACGTCATCCACAAGATCCCCGAGGGCATCGAGGTGCAGGTGCCCAAGCCCACCGAGATCGTCATCTCGGGGATTGAAAAGCAGAAGGTGGGGCAGGTGGCGGCCGAGATCCGCGCCTATCGCCCGCCCGAGCCCTACAAGGCCAAGGGTGTGCGCTATCAGGGCGAATACATCTTCCGCAAGGAAGGCAAGAAGAAGTAGCCTCGGAGCGCGTAATCGCCGGCCGCAAGCCGTCTGCAAGCCGTCTGTGGGACGTGAGCAGCGATCGAAACGGTTGGCGCGGGCGAGGGCGGCCGGATCGGAGACCATTGGATCAGGGGCGATTTTGGATCAGGGACAATTTTTGGATCAGGGACAATTTTTGGATCAGGAACGGTGAGATGAGGGCGATTGGATCTAGAACGATCCGATCGAGGACGACCAAGCGACCAAGAGAGACGAGGATGGCCAGCAAGAAAGAGGGCTTTGAGCGTCGCAAGGCGCGGGTGCGCCGCAAGCTCAGGACACGCGCCGGCGAGCGGCCGCGGCTTTCGGTGTTCCGTTCATCGAAGCACATCTACGCCCAGGTGATCGACGACCGCAAGGGCCGCACGCTCGCAGCCGCCTCGACGCTCGACAAGGAGTTGCGGGCAAAGCTCAAGACGGGTGCCGACAAGGCAGCCGCAAGCGAGGTGGGCAAGTTGATTGCCGCACGCGCCAAGGAGGCGGGCGTCGACAAGGTGGTGTTCGATCGTGGCGGCTACCTCTATATGGGCCGTGTTGAGGCGCTGGCCGAGGCCGCGCGCGAGGCGGGCCTTGAGTTCTGAGGCACGCGCCGCAGCGCACGACCAGCCTCGAGGAACACCCCGAAAGGCGAGGAGCGCAAAGAGGCGGAGCGGAGGAACGCATAAGGGCAGGCAATAGGCTGCTTGGAGGAACGCAGAGAGGAAACGCAGAGAGGAAAGGACGCAAGGCGTGGCACGTATGCAGGGCAGAGGCCGCGATCGTGAGGAGCGCGACAGCGAGTTTGTCGACAAACTCGTCCACATCAATCGCGTGGCCAAAGTGGTCAAGGGTGGGCGCCGGTTCGGCTTTGCCGCCCTTGTTGTCGTGGGTGATCAGAAGGGACGCGTGGGCTTTGGCCATGGCAAGGCGCGTGAGGTGCCCGAGGCCATCCGCAAGGCCACAGAGGCCGCCAAACGCACCATGATCCGGGTGCCGCTCAGAGAGGGGCGCACGCTCCATCATGACGTGACGGGCCGGCATGGCGCGGGCCGTGTGCTCTTGCGGGCGGCGCCGCCGGGCACCGGCATCATCGCCGGCGGGCCCATGCGCGCCGTCTTTGAGACACTCGGCATTCAGGACATCGTCGCCAAGTCGATCGGCAGCTCTAACCCCTACAATATGGTGCGCGCCACCTTCGATGCCTTGCAGCGTGAGGACAGCCCCCGGCGAGTGGCGGCCCGGCGCGGCAAGAAGGTGTCGGAGATTGTCGCGCGGCGCCGAGATGCCGCCCGTGAGCGCGAAGAGACGCCGCCGCTAGCCACGGCTCGCAACGGTGCCAGCGATGTTGAGAGCGGAACCGGCGCAAGCGCCGGTGGCACCGAAGTGCCTGCCACCGAGGTGTCCGCAGAGGCGGCGACGGCGGCCTCGGAGGGCTGAAAGATCGGCAAAGGGTGCGGGGGGCCGGACAGCTGAGAAGACCTCGCCTCGGGGCGTCTGGGCAGCGGGCATTGGGCCCCTCGATGCGCCGTTCCGTTGCAATTGAAAAAGCCCCATTCCGCCGCAAGAGACCCTATCCCGTCGCAATTTGGGAGCGTTGAGCAGATGGCCGAGAAGAAGCTGCCTGAGTTTGAAGGCGAAACCATTACGGTCGAGCAGATCGGCAGCCCCATCCGTTGCCCCAAGGACCAGCGGGCGACACTGAAGGGGCTCGGGCTCGGCCGCATGCATCGCCGTCGCACACTCAAGAACACCCGCGCAGTGCGGGGCATGATCGCTAAAATCCCGCATCTGGTGCGGGTTGTCGAGTAACGGATGGTGGCCCGGCAGCATACCGCGCAGGGCCGAGAGAGGGCCGGAGCGCCGAGACCTAACCGAGACCTTGGAGCGCCCTAGGTTAGGGCGGGCATCGCCCAGAGCGGAACAGCGAGCACAAGAGAAGAAATCCGATGCGATTGAACGAACTGAGAGACAACCCGGGCGCCACCAGGCCCCGCAAGCGCGTGGGCCGCGGCATTGGCTCGGGCAAGGGAAAGACCGCCGGGCGCGGCCAGAAGGGGCAGAAGTCGCGCTCGGGCGTCGCCATCAAGGGCTTTGAAGGCGGCCAGATGCCCATCCACCGCCGTCTGCCCAAACGCGGCTTCAACAACATCTTCGCGCTCGACTATAACGAAGTGAACGTCGGCCGCCTGCAAGAGGCGATCGACGCCGGCAAGCTCGATGCCGCCGCGCCGATCACCGCCGAGGTGCTCAAGGCGGCCGGTGTCATTCGCCGTCTGCGCGACGGGGTGCGCCTGCTCGGCAATGGCGAGATCAAGACGGCGGTGACGTGCGAGGTGCATGGTGCCTCGAAAGGGGCCGTAGCGGCCATCGAGAAGGCGGGCGGCACGGTCAAGATCATCACGGATCGCAAGTCCGAGGCGCGGGCCCGCAAACGCGCACGCCGGCGCAAGATTGAGCAGGAGGGCGACAAGGCGAATTGAG
Organism: Hyphomicrobiales bacterium; assembly: GCA_015494375.1. Classification (GTDB taxonomy): domain Bacteria; phylum Pseudomonadota; class Alphaproteobacteria; order Rhizobiales; family S144-23; genus S144-23. Next base: position 7,346 of record WGBL01000083.1, read on the forward strand.
GTGGGGGGCCTAGGCCTAGAGCGGCCATATTGCGCGGGACGGCCAAATCGCTCGGCGGGCGTGTTGCGCGGGACGGCCACATTGCTTGGGTGGCGTATTGCTTGGGGCGGTCAAGTTGTGTTGTCGAGCGGCCCTATTGTTTGGTGCGGCCATATGTCGGGCGGGGGCCGCTATCATCAAGTTGAGCGGCACCCGTAGGCATATTGTGTTATAGGGACCGAAGCAGTTCATTCTGAGAACAGCCTACTGAGAACAGCCCACTGACGGGACGGGGGCGGAGCCCCTTGCAATCGATTGCGCCAGCAGAAGGCCGGCAGAAGAGAGGAGGAGGCCGGAGCAGAGGGCGTATGAGAGGATAGCGGCAACCTCTCGTGAGGGGGCGATTGACGAGCGTTGCGGCGATGGGCCGGCGTTGATCGACCTCCAACCCCGCGAATCAGGGTTGACAGAGCGCCGTCGAAGTGGGCACAGCGCAAAGGATGATTTGATCCATGGCTTCAGCCGCCGAATTACTGGCCGCCAATATCAACCTCTCGGCATTTGCCAAGGCCGAGGAGCTCAAAAAGCGCATCTGGTTCACGCTGGGCGCGCTTTTGGTCTATCGCTTCGGCACCTACATTCCCTTGCCGGGCGTCAATGTCGAGCAACTGGCCCAGATCTTCCAGCAGAGCCAGACCGGGATTCTGGGCATGTTCAACATGTTCGCCGGCGGCGCGGTGGGGCGGATGGCGATCTTCGCCCTTAACATCATGCCCTACATCTCGGCCTCGATCATCATCCAGCTGATGACCACCGTCTCGCCCCATCTCGAGCAGCTCAAGAAGGAGGGGGAGCAGGGCCGCAAGACCATCAACCAATACACCCGCTATGGCACCGTGATCCTGGCGGCGCTTCAGGCCTATGGCATCGCCATCGGACTTGAGGGGGGCACCAATCTGGTGGCCGAGCCTGGCCTCTTTTTCCGCATGACGACGGTCATCACGCTGGTTGGCGGCACCGTCTTCCTGATGTGGCTCGGCGAACAGATCACCGCACGTGGGGTCGGCAATGGCATCTCGCTCATCATCTTTGCCGGCATTGTCGCCGAGCTGCCGGCAGCCCTCGTCGGGCTCCTCGAGCTCGGGCGGACGGGCGTCTTCTCGACCGCCGTTATCATCGGCCTGTTCATTATGGCGGTGGCCGTCATCGCCTTTATCGTCTTCATGGAGCGGGCCCAACGCCGCCTGCTCATCCAGTATCCGAAGCGGCAGATGGGCAATCGCATGTTCCAAGGCGACTCGTCCCATTTGCCACTCAAGCTCAACAGCGCCGGCGTCATACCGCCGATTTTCGCCTCCTCGCTGTTGCTCTTGCCGACAACGGCGGTTGCCTTCAGTCAGGGGGGTGGGCCCGGCTGGCTCACAGACATCACGGCCCTTCTGGGGCGCGGCCAACCTCTTTTCCTCATCCTCTATACGGCCATGATCGTCTTTTTCGCCTTCTTCTATACGGCCATCGTCTTCAACCCCAAGGAGACGGCCGAAAATCTCAAGAAGTATGGCGGCTTTATTCCTGGTATTCGGCCCGGCGAGCGGACGGCGGAATATATCGACTTTGTGCTCACGCGCATCACGGTGGCGGGGGCCGCCTATCTGGCGCTCGTCTGCCTGTTGCCCGAGATCCTCATCTCGAAGCTCGCGGTGCCGTTCTATTTCGGCGGCACCTCGCTGCTCATCGTTGTCAGTGTGACGATGGACACGGTGGCACAGATCCAGAGCCACCTTATCGCCCATCAGTACGAGGGGCTGATCAAGAAATCGAAGCTGCGGGGCGCGCGACCGCGGATCGTGCGGCGTCGATGATGGTGGGGCTGACGGCGCGACGGTGCCTTGGTCGGCGCGCCACAAGGACCCCTTGCAACAGACGCGACTGGCAATGGGCAAGGGGCGCCGATTGCTGAGCCGCAACGCAAAAACCACCCAGAGAACCAGAGAAAAAGAAGAAACCAGACGAGAGGCCGATGACCAATATCATACTCTTGGGACCGCCCGGGGCTGGCAAAGGGACACAGGCACGCCGAATCAGCGAGCGCCACGGCCTGGTGCAGCTCTCGACCGGAGACATGCTGCGCGCGGCGGTTGCGGCCGGCACCGAGGTGGGCCTCAGGGCCAAGGAGGTGATGGAGCGCGGGGAGCTCGTCTCCGACGAGATCGTTATCGGCATTATATCCGAGCGCATCGATGCGCCCGATTGCGAGAAAGGGTTCATACTCGACGGTTTTCCCCGCACCCTCGCCCAGGCCGACGCGCTTGATAGGTTGCTTGCGGCCAAGTCGAAGTGGCTCGATGGCGTGATCGAGATCCGCGTCGACGACGAGGCGCTCGTTGCCCGCATCGCCGGCCGCTTTACCTGCGCGAAATGTGGCGAAGGCTACAACGACACCTTCAAGCGGCCCAAGGTCGATGGCGTATGTGACAAATGCGGCGGCACCGAGTTCAGCCGGCGCGCCGACGACAACGAGGAAACGCTGAGGGCGCGGCTGCTCGCCTACTACAAGGAGACGGCGCCGCTGATTGGCTACTACTATGCCAAGGGCCTGCTCCACAGTGTCGATGGCATGGCCGACATCGATGCGGTGAGCGCCGAGGTCGAGCGGGTCTTGGGCACGCTCGCGGGCGTGAGCGGCTAGACCCAGGCGGCGGCGCGAACGTCATACCGCCGGCCGGCTCCGGGCGCCTCTGGAATTGAGTAGAAGAAGCAGGAAGGACTTCTCGGCCAAGGAGTGTTGTTGAATTGGGCGCAAGCCGCCCCCTTGCCGCACACTTTCGTAGCGGGCTTCAGGCGGCGAGCTGACGGCCTTGACGTGCGCGCTTTGCGTCGGCTGGGGTGCCTTTCGTAACGGCTTCGGCGGCTGTTGACGGGGCCCGGCAATGCCGCTAGAAAGCACGCATCCAGGCCCTGACTAATCAAAGGATCGGCGCCCGATATGGGTTCGGGTGCCTGTTCTTTTGCGTTTGGGCAAATGCTTCTTCGTTTGCTCGAAAGGCGGGTGGGTTCCCAGGCATCGGAAATGCGTTTGCTAGAGGCAAGTGGGGCGGGCGGTATGTTGACGATCACAAGTTGACGACAGCAAGGTGACAAGAACAGGTTGACCACAACAACTTGACGACAGCAAGGAGACGGACGTGGCACGCATTGCGGGCGTCAATATTCCGACCAACAAGCGGGTCGTGATTGCGCTCACCTATATCCATGGCATAGGCAACCGCCTGGCCCAGGAAATCTGCGACAAGGTGAAGATCCCGCCAGAGCGGCGGGTCAACGAGTTGAGCGAGGCGGAGGTCATTCAGATCCGCGAGGTGATCGACCGCGATTATGTCGTCGAGGGCGATTTGCGGCGCGAGGTGGCGATGAACATCAAGCGGCTGATGGACCTCGGCTGCTATCGCGGGCTCAGGCATCGGCGGGGGCTGCCTGTGCGCGGCCAGCGCACCCACACCAATGCCCGTACCCGCAAGGGCCCCGCCCGGCCAATCGCCGGCAAGAAGAAATGATCCCGGCTCGCCTCTGAACTTTTGGGGGGTGGGCAGCAAGCCCTGCCAATAGCAAAATAGTAGGGCTGGAGCCACCGGCAAAAGAGGCGAGAGTGGCGAACCCGGAGGCCGCAGAACACACAGGACCAACGAGAGACCAACGAGAGAATATCGCAAATGGCCAAGGAACGCGCGCGCGTGCGTCGGCGCGAAAAAAAGAACATCGCATCGGGCATCGCTCACGTGAGCGCCTCGTTCAACAACACAAAGATCACGATCACCGATGCCCAGGGCAACACCATCGCCTGGTCGTCGGCGGGTGCGATGGGCTTTAAGGGCTCGCGCAAATCGACGCCCTATGCGGCACAGCTCGCTGCCGAGGATGCCGGGCGCAAGGCCCAGGAGCATGGCATGCGGACCCTGGCGGTCGAGGTGCGAGGGCCGGGCTCGGGCCGCGAGTCGGCGCTCCGGGCGCTGCAGGCGGTGGGCTTTCAGATCACCAGCATTCGCGACGTGACCCCCATCCCCCACAATGGTTGCCGGCCGCGCAAGAAGCGCCGCGTCTAGCCAGGGTGCCAAGGTGCCAGAGTGGTGCCAGAGTGTTGGGTAGCCACGTGGGGCGAGGAGCCCGACAAGGAGCGTTGAGACAAGCCTGGGGGCTTGAGACGATTGCGCTGCACGCAACCGGGCGCGAGCACACGGGACGTGTCCAAGTGGGCAAGGCGGATGGGCCGTTTTGGGAGTGATCGAGCGCCGGCAGTTTGACACCTCCGGCAAGGTGCGGAGACCACAAGGTGCGAGACCATAAGGTGCGAGAGCATAAGGTGCGAGACCAAAAAACTGCGGGGCAGCGCTCAATCTGCGAAAATGACATCCATTTGATTTGAGGAAAAGACACCCATTTGAAGGAACGACAAAAGTGCTGCAGAAAAACTGGCAAGAGCTCATCAAGCCATCAAAGCTCGAGATCATCCCGGACGGCGACGACATGTTCAGCGCCACCGTCGTGGCCGAGCCGCTCGAGCGTGGCTTTGGCCTCACCCTCGGCAATGCCCTGAGGCGTGTCTTGCTGTCCTCGCTCCAGGGGGCGGCCATCACCAGTGTGCATATCGATGGCGTGCTGCACGAGTTCTCCTCGATTGCGGGTGTGCGCGAGGACGTGACCAACATCGTCCTCAATATCAAAGAGATCGCCCTTCGGGTGCACTCCGAGGGCGTCGCCCGCATGGTGCTGAAGAAGGAAGGGCCGGGGGTCGCCACCGCAGGCGATATCGAGGCGGGCTCCGATGTCGAGATCCTCAACCCCGATCATGTCATCTGCACCCTCGATGAGGGCGCCTCGATCCGCATGGAGTTTACCGCCAGCACCGGCAAGGGCTATGTGCCTGCCGAGCGCAACCGCCCCGAGGACGCGCCCATCGGCCTTATCCCCGTCGACAGCCTCTACAGCCCCATCAAGAAGGTGTCGTACAAGGTCGAGAACACCCGCGAAGGGCAAATCCTCGACTATGACAAGCTGACCATGACAATCGAGACCGACGGTTCGGTCAAGGCCGACGATGCGGTGGCGCTCGCGGCCCGCATTCTCCAGGATCAGCTCCAGATCTTCATCAATTTCGAGGAGCCCGAGCGCGAGGTCGTCGAGGAGCAGCAGCCCGAGCTCGAGTTCAACGCCGCACTCCTCAAGAAAGTCGACGAGCTCGAACTCTCGGTGCGCTCGGCCAACTGCCTCAAGAACGACAACATCATCTATATCGGCGACCTCATCCAGAAAACCGAGGCAGAGATGTTGCGGACCCCGAATTTCGGCCGCAAGTCCCTAAACGAGATCAAGGAGGTGCTGGCGGGCATGGGACTCCACCTCGGCATGGAGGTGCCCAACTGGCCGCCCGACAACATCGAGGAGCTGGCCAAGCGCTATGAGGATCACTATTGAGCGGAGGGAGCGAATAGCGAGTAGCGAATAGCGAATAGCGAATAGTGAGTAGCGAGTAGCGAGTAGTGCGTAGGGAATAGGGAGTCATGGGTGGGCGGTCGTAAGGCTGGCGGCTCGCCAACCACCAATGCCTGCGGCACGGCAAGTGCAAACCAAGGACAAGACCAATGCGTCATCGCAAGGGACCGAGAAAGCTCAATCGCACGGCAAGCCACAGAAAGGCGATGTTTGCCAACATGGCGGCCTCGCTGGTGCGCCATGAGCAGATTGTGACCACGCTCCCCAAGGCCAAAGAGCTCAGGCGCGTCGTCGACCGCCTGATCACGCTGGCCAAGCGAGGCGACTTGCATTCGCGGCGTCTGGCTGCCGCGCGGCTCCGCGACGAGGCCATGGCCAAGAAGCTCTTCGAGACACTCGGGCCCCGCTACAAGGACCGGAACGGCGGTTATACGCGTGTTCTCAAGGCGGGGTTCCGTTATGGCGACAGTGCGCCGATGGCCGTGATCGAGCTCGTCGATCGCGACCCCGATGCCAAGGGGCGCGAGGACCGGGCCCGCCACGAGGCCGAGCTCGCCCGCCAGGAGGAGGGCACGGCGGAGAGCGCCGCCGCCTGATCGACCCGACGGTGGCCAGGAGACGGCGACCGCCAGACGCCGGCTAACGGAGGGAGGGCTGGCAGACGCTGGCCAGCAATCGGGAGCTGGCTAGGTGACGGCCGGGTGAACGT
>WGBL01000084.1 GCA_015494375.1 Hyphomicrobiales bacterium
CAAGCCCCAGAAAGCGGCGGATGCGCTCGAGAAAATCGCCGACCTCGGCGACACTGAAGGCATTGGCGAGCGAGAGCATGGGCTCGGCATGGACGACCTTGGCAAAGCCAGTGGCAGGCGGGGCGCCGACGCGCCGGCTGGGGCTGTCCGCGCGCACGAGATCAGGAAAGCGCGCCTCAATGGCGTCGTTGCGGGCGCGCAGGGCGTCATACTCGGCGTCGGAGATACGGGGCGCATCCTCGAGATAGTAATAGCGATCAAGGCGCGCGATCTCCTCGGCGAGCCGCGCGAGCTCGCGCTCGGCCTCGGCCCGGCTCAGCGCCTCAACGGGCTTTGAGGCGAGCGCCTCTCGCGCATCCGATGGCTGCGATCTGGCCAGTTTTTCTGTGTTGGTGTGTTTGGCGTGATCGGCTGATCTCGGTCGTGCGGCCATGGCGTAGCATCATCCGCTTGTCTTCATTGCCCTTTGCTGTCGTCTGCTGTGGTTCGCTCAAGGATGATACCTGCCGCGGGCGCTCTACGATTGCAATGCCCCACGTCCACAGCGACAGCGCCTACAAAGCACTGACCTTTGCAAGGGGGCTGCAAGGAGCCCGAATTACAGGGGGTTCAGCTTGCTCACGCTCTTGACCGCGCCCTTCCAGGCCCGCGAGATCCATGAGCCCGTATCCTCGCGCGGCGCAAGGCCGTCGGACTGCAAGAGCGTGTACGAATCCTTATACCATTTGGACTCCGGGAAATTGTGCCCGAGCACGGCCGCCGCCGTCTGGGCCTCGCTCTTGATGCCGAGCGCCATATAGGCTTCGGTCAGGCGCGCGAGTGCCTCTTCGACATGGCGGGTGGTTTGATAGTTGACGACCACGGCCTTGAAGCGATTGATGGCGGCAAGATAATTGCCCTTGCGCAAATAGTAGCGCCCCACCTTCATCTCGGAGGCCGCCAGCACATCCTTGCAGATCCGTATGCGGTTTTGCGCCTCCTTGGCATAGCGACTTTCGGGGTAGCGCCGCACAAGGATTTGAAACTCGCGCAAGGCCTTTTTCGTCCAGGTCTGGTCGCGGTCGGCATCGTTGATGCGGTTGAAGTAGGACATGGCGATGACGTGGTGCGCCAGTGCTGCTTCCTTGGTGCCTGGATGGAGCGTGGTATAGCGCTTTGCGGCCTTGATCGCCTCGTTGTATTTGCCATCTCGATAGTAGGCGTAGGCCGCCATGACGAGAGCGCGGCGCGCCTGGGGTGCATAGGGGTGCTCGCGATCGACCTCCTCGAACTTCTCGGCCGCCTTCTCGAACTTGCCGGCCGAGAGCAACTGATCGGCACTCGAATAGAGCTGCTCGGGAGGCGGCGCATTGCCCACCTCGGCCGTCTTGTCACTGCCTGAGAAAAACGAGGAGACGCTCGAGCAGCCGGCGAGCGGCAAGAGCAGCAGGAGCAACGGGAGCAGCGGGACCAGCGGGAGTGGCGCGAGTGGCAGCGGCAGCCTGCAGCGCCAAACCGTCTTACGTGTCATCTTTGCAACAGCCATCTGCCGTCCCCCGATCCCAATGAAAATGGACGTGTCTTCTCTCGAACCCTTGAGACTGTCAGCACCGCCTCGACCGCCCCAGGACCTGTTGGGGCGAGAAGGATCACCTCTGCGTCGCGGCTGGCATGTGCGATCCAACGCCCAGATGGCTCGTCTGTTTCTCGCTTGGCATTGGCATATGCGACCCACTGCCGCCGCTCCAGTGCTTGCCCCGCTACTTGCTTTCCGGCGCGGCTCGCCCCTGCCATCCGACGCCCGGGTGACTTTTTCCGCCTGTGGTTCGCCCCTGTAAACCGCCGTCCGCGTGGCTCACACCCATTCCCGAACGCGCCGCAGCCCGGGCCCCACGCGCCCTGTCGGGAACGCACCCTCTCACGAAAGCGGCACGCCTTCAATGCATTAAGCAGAAGACTTTGTTGATTCTGTGTGCTGTCAACGCCCTGAGGCGATAGGCCCAATAGGCTGGGCACGGCTCTCCTCGCCCTCAGCCTTCGCGCTCGGCGATGGCAAAGCGCAAGAGGAGTGTGCGCTGGAAGAAGCGGAAGTTATCGTCTGAGATGAGGGTGAGGATCGTCCGGCCGTCGGAGGCGCGATGCACCGCAATGCCTTCCATGTTGTCGATATTGAAGCTCTGATCCGCCTCAAGGAGCACCTCGCCAGCCATGGCAGCGCCCGCGCGAATCTCACCGGGCGCAATGCGGCGAATGCGCATCTTGACGCCTTCCGACCAACGAAAGCGGCGCTCGAGAACAACGAGCCCACCGTCGGGCAAGCCGGCGATATCGGTGATATCGAAGCCGCCAATGGGCTTGAGGAAGACCTCTCGCGCGCGCCCGCGCACAATCAGCCAGCCCCGCAAGAGCCCGCGGCTGTCGCGCCGGCCCTCGGCGAATGTGACGACCGCACCTTTGAGCGGCCCCGCTCTGATGACGCCGACGGCCTCGAGGCCGCGGTTGGCCTTCAATGTGCGGACATAATTGGGCAGGCGCAGATAGCGTGCGGGCGGGGCGATGCCTTGGGGCCCGATGCGAAAACGGCCGATCCGGTGGATGCGCTCGAAAGAAACGAGGACGGTACCCGATTGGGGTGTGCCCGTGAGCAGGCGCACGGCCTCGGCATCCACCTCTTTGCGGTCCGAGAGGGGCCGTCCGCTTTTCGACCACAGTGGCCCCACCTCGACGTCGGCAAGGCCCTGCGGCGTCTCGCTGCCTGCAACACTGCCCGCAACGCTACCCCCAACGCTGCCCGCAACAATGCGCCCGGCCATCCAGAAGCCCGCATCGGAGACTGCGACAAAGCGCTCTCCGCGGGGCCCCAGCGCAAGCCCCGAAAAGCCGCCGAAATAGGGCGAAGGCGAGCGCAACACAAGCCCGCCGAGCCAAATGAGCCTGCCAAATCGGGTGCGCCCTGCATCGCCTCTCGCAAAGCCTTTGAGGGGCGCCGCGTCGACCTTGATGGCATGGCGCCTGAGGTTTTCGAGATCGGGCTTGGCATCGAACGGTGACGCCCCGCCGTGCCCCGAGGCAAACAGGGCCAAGAGCAGCGCCGACAGGAGCGCCAGAGACGTGAGCGCCGCAGTCATGGACGGCCCGCTCCGAGCGCTGGCATCGGCACTTGCTGGCAACCTGTCGCGCACGATCAATGCCTCCGGTCAATGCCTCCAGTGGCTCGACACGCGCCCTGCCCCTGGACGACGCCCCCGGCCGCGTGCCCGCCC
>WGBL01000085.1 GCA_015494375.1 Hyphomicrobiales bacterium
CCATTTATGAGCGCGGCGAAGCGCTCAAGGAGCATTGCAACGCACTTCTGCGACAGGCCGAGGCCAAGGTCGAGAAGCTCACCCTCGGGGCGGACGGCCAACCAACGGGCACCGAGCCCCTCGAGGTCGAGGGATAACAACCGGACGGCGGCTGCAGGGAGCCCGGCTCCAAGAGACCCGGCTCCAAGAGGCTTGGTTCTGAGAAGCCGGGTTGCGAGAGGCCCGGTTGCAGGGCGCCCTGCCCACGATCTCAGAAATCCGGATCGGCATAGTGCTCGGGCGGAGGGGCTGCACCCGGCACCCGCTCCTTGAGGATGGCACGCATTGCGGGCCGCGACTTCATCCGCGCATACCAGAGTTTGGCGCGCGGGTGGCGCTGCCAATCGATCTCACGGAGATAATCCGCACACGAGATATGCCCCGCGGCCGCTAGGTCGGCAAAACTCAGCTCCTCGCCCGCAAGCCATCGCCGCTCAGCCATGAGGTGATCGATGAGCCCCAGGCTGTAGTCGAGATTGCGGGCCACCGCGCGCATCACCGCAGCATCGGGCGCACCTCCGCCCTGGAATCGCTTATAGACCTTCTCGCGCAGGAGATGGGTGGTCGCCTCCTCGTCGAGCTTGCGATGGAACCAGTCGACGAGCCGGCGCACCTCGGCCCGCTCGCAGGGGTTGCCCGGAAACGTGGGGACGCCAAGGCCGTCGCGCGGATGCGCCTTCACGGTTTCGCCAAGATATTCCGAGATGGGATAGGCGCCACAGAGCACGAGCCCATCATCGAGCTCGAGCACCGGCAGGTTGCCCGCCGGATTGAGCGCCAAAAAGGCACGGCGCCATTCCCAGGGGCGCTCCTCGGCGAGCGCGACTTCGATTTCGAGCTCGCCCAAGAGCAGACGCACTGAGCGCGAAAACGGGCAAAGGCGATAGTGCGTGAGCCGGGCCATCGGATCACCGCCTCCTCGGCGCCCCGCAAGGCCCCGCTTGGCCGCAACCCGCCACCGGGCCGGCTCCGATAGCAGGCGGTTTGATTGGTTGCTTGGATTTGCGCCGCAATGGGCTTATGAAGCAGCGGCTCAATAGGCCGCCCAACGAGAGAACCATCGGGCGCAAACACACCCAATCCACCCAACACACGCAAGGTGCGGTGCGATCCATGGCTATTGAACAAATCATCGTCCTTGCCATCGTGCAGGGCATCACCGAATTCCTGCCTATCTCCTCATCGGGCCATCTTATCCTGATTCCCGCCCTTACGGGCTGGCCCGACCAGGGGCTTGTCACCGATGTCATGGTTCATGTGGGCTCGCTCTTTGCGGTCATCGTCTATTTCTGGCGCGATGTGTTGCGGCTGCTCAAAGGGGGCATCGATCTCTTGCGCCTCGAAATGAACCGCGATTCGCGCCTTGCCCTCTATATCATCCTGGCGACGGTCCCGGCCGTCGGCTTTGCGCTCATCCTCAAGAGCACGGGGTTGGCCGATCGCATTCGCGGCGTCCAGGTGGTGGCGTGGAATGCTATCATCTTTGGCGTGATTATGCTGATTGCCGACCGCTGGGGGGCGACGTTCAGGCGCATGGCCGACATGCGTCTTGCGCCTGCGCTCGTGATCGGCTTCGCCCAGGCGTTGGCGCTCATCCCCGGCACCAGCCGCTCGGGGGCAACCATGACGGCGGCGCGCGCGCTTGGCTTCGATCGCGCGGAAGCGGCGCGCTTTTCCTTCCTGCTTGGTATTCCCGCCATCGCCGGGGCGGGGCTCTTTACCGTCATCGAGGCCCGCGAAAGCGGTGTGGCGATTCCGCCCGAGGCGTTGCTGGCGGCCTTTTTCACCTTCTTCTCCGCAATCGCCGCGATCGCCTTCCTGATGGCGCTCGTTCGCCGGGTGAGCTTCTTGCCATTCGTCCTCTACCGCCTCGCTCTCGGTGGCTTTCTGCTCTACCTCACCTATAGCGGCGCCCTGGCGGGTGCATAAGGCGGCTCGATCATTGCATCTGCAGTAGTCGACGGTGTAGTTTAACAGCTAATCCC
>WGBL01000086.1 GCA_015494375.1 Hyphomicrobiales bacterium
CAGTGGTACAACGTTGTCGCCTCGGAAGAAATGCGGCCACCGCCGCTGCCGGCTAGTGCGCCGTCCATCCGCATTTCTTTCGGGGGCCCATGAACACCCTGCCTCTGAGAGGTTCGGGGCTATGGCTCCCCGACAATCCCGCGGGAATAGGGCGGTGCAAGATGGCACGCATTGCGGCCGCGGGATTTCGGGGACGACAACGCCGCGCGCCGCGCCCCCCTTCTGGTTTCTGGCTTCTGGTTGCTGCCCCGCCGCGCCATCACTTGCCCGATGCCCCGCTTCGCCACCGAGCCGTCCAAGCAATCAGTCGAAACAAGACAAGTGGGCGGGGGCTCTGCGGCAATTTTTTTGCTGAGAACTGTGGCCGAAATCGTCTAAGGTGCGCCCCCGTTGACGGCTGCGAACAACGGGCTCATGGGCCGAGCGGGCTCTCGCCGCGCAAGCGTGTCGGGCCACTGGTCTCGGCTTTGCTGGCCTCGTTGCGTTAGCCGAGCAGAATTCAACGAACCAATGAACGCATTGGGACAAGACAGGGGCTCATTCCATGGCGATCGATACCAGTGGCGGCCATCCGGACATGGATTACGAGGCGCACCTGCGCACCTACAAGGGCTTTATCCGCGGCACCATCATTACGGTGGCGGTGATTGCGATCACGCTGATCCTGCTCGCGATCTTCGTCGCCTGAGTTGTTCACCGGCAGGTCCGCCCGCGCCAAGAGGCGTGTTCGCGCGTCGTGGGGAGCCCAGTTGGGAACGCCCGGCTGACAAAGCCCGGTTGGGAGCACCGGTGCCGAGAGGCCGAGCTCGTGACCGGAGGCCGCGCCGGTGCCGAAAGGGCGAGCCGGTGACGGGAGAGCGAGCCGCCAGGTGGCCATGTGGCGTGGGACCCGCCAACTGGCGAGCTGCCCACGAGACAGCGGGTCAGCAAGCTCAGGTCTCGCGCGCTCGATCCACCTGATCGGGTTGACCACGAGGCGACGGACCACCACCAGGACCACCAGGAAGGGGCGGAGGGCGGAGCGCCAACGGAGACAGCCATGGTGACCATTGCCGTCACGAAAGAAGAGAGTGAGGAGACGCGCATCGGGCTATCGCCTGAGACCGCGCGCAAGTTTATCGCCAGCGGCTGCCATGTCCGCATCGAGGCCGGTGCGGGCGCGCGCTCGGGCTTTACCGATGAGGCCTTCGAGGAGGCCGGCGCCCAAGTGGTGCCAACGGGCGAGGAGGCGCGATCCGGCGCCGAGGTCCTCATTCGGGTGGGGCGGCCGGCGCCGGGGGATCTCGAAGGGCTCGCCGAGGGGGCGGTCGTTGCGGCCATCCTCAACCCCTTCGATGATCGCCCGGGCCTCGAGGCCCTGGCGGCCACGGGCGTCACAATGTTCGCCATGGAGCTCATGCCGCGCATCTCGCGGGCGCAGTCCATGGACGTCTTGTCGTCGCAATCGAACCTTGCGGGCTATAAGGCGGTGATCGACGCCGCCGCCACCTATGGCCGCATCATGCCGATGATGATGACCGCGGCAGGCACCGTGCCGCCCGCCAAGGTTTTTGTCATGGGCGCGGGCGTTGCCGGCCTGCAGGCGATCGCAACCGCGCGCCGGCTCGGCGCCATTGTCAGCGCCACCGATGTGCGGCCCGCCGTCAAGGAGCAGGTCGCCTCGCTGGGCGCCAAGTTCATCGCCGTCGAGGACGACGAATTCCGCGAGGCCGAGACGGCGGGCGGCTATGCCAAGGAGATGAGCGAGGAATACAAAAAAAAGCAGGCAGCACTCGTCGCCAGCCATCTCGCGGGCCAGGACATCGTCATCACCACCGCGCTCATTCCGGGCCGTCCGGCGCCCGAGCTCATCAGCGAGGAGATGGTGAAATCCATGGGCCCCGGCTCGGTGATCGTCGATCTTGCGGCCGAACGGGGCGGCAATTGCGCGCTCACCAAACCGGGCGAGACGATCGAGGCCCATGGCGTCACCATCATGGGGCCCATTCAGCCGGCCCGCGCGCTCGCAGCCAACGCCTCGAGCCTGCTTGCGCGCAACTTCCATGCCTTTCTCGCCACCATGCTCGATTCTGAAAGCGGCGAACTTGCCATCGACTGGGAAGACGAGCTGATCACCGGCACGCTTGTCGCCAAGGAGGGCGCCATCGTCCATCCGCTGCTCGCTGGGGAGGCAAAATCATGATAGCTCGCATGCAAGTTGTGGCGGGTTTGGCACCCGCGGCTCTGTTGTCTCTTGCCGGCCTGTTCCTGCTGGTTGCGCCGGACACGGCCTTTGCCGCGGCGGGCGGCAGCGCGGGTGAGGGTGAAATCGATCCCTTCGTCTACAGGTTCGCGGTGTTCGTGCTCGCCATCTTCGTCGGCTATTATGTCGTCTGGAGCGTCACACCCGCCTTGCATACCCCGCTCATGTCGGTCACCAACGCCATCTCATCGGTGATCGTCGTGGGCGCGCTCTTGGCCGTGGGCGTGCCGGCCCTAGTCGATGGCGCCGGTGCGGCGCGCGGGTTTGGGCTTCTCGCGCTCGCCATGGCCGCGGTCAACATCTTCGGCGGCTTTCTGGTCACCCAGCGCATGCTCGCCATGTACAAGAAGAAAGAGCGCTAAAGGCGGAAGATGAGCGCTCATTGATGAGATGATTGCGCGCAGTGGGAACGTTCCCGCGCGACGAGGCGATAAGAACGCTCACACACGACGAGCAAGCAAGCGATTGGGGGGCACGCCATGTCGGCCGATATTGTTGCGCTACTCTATCTCGTCTCGGGCATCTTGTTCATTCTCGCGCTTCGCGGCCTCTCGAGCCCCGAGACGGCGCGCCGCGGCAACCTGTTCGGCATGCTCGGCATGGCCATCGCCATGCTCACGACGCTATTTGTCGCCGGGCCGCTCGATATCACGAGCCTGGTGCTTATCGCCCTCGGGCTTGCCTTTGGCGGCGCCATCGGCGCTTTTGTCGCCCGCCGCATCCCCATGACGGCGATGCCGCAACTGGTGGCCGCCTTTCACAGTCTCGTCGGCCTTGCCGCCGTTTTTGTCGCCGCCGCCGCACTCAATGCACCCGGCGCCTTCGGCATCCTCGCCGATCCCGCAAACCCCGAAGCCGGCATCAGCATCGCAAGCCTCGTCGAGATGTCGCTGGGTGTCACCATCGGCGCCATCACGTTCACGGGCTCGGTGATTGCGTTCTTAAAGCTCAACGGCAACATGTCGGGCAAGCCGATCATTCTGCCCGCGCGCCACCTCATCAACATCGCGCTCGCGGTGGCGATCGTGGCCCTCATCATCCTCTTCTGCCGTGAGCAATCGAGCTTGTTGTTCTGGCTCATCACAGCGCTCGCCTTTCTTTTCGGCGTTCTTATTATCATCCCCATCGGCGGCGCCGACATGCCGGTCGTGGTCTCGATGCTCAACTCCTACTCGGGCTGGGCGGCGGCCGGCATCGGCTTTACGCTCGCCAACATGGCGCTCATCATTGTCGGCGCGCTTGTGGGCTCGTCGGGCGCCATCCTCTCCTACATCATGTGCAAGGGCATGAACCGCTCGTTCATCTCGGTCATCCTCGGCGGCTTCGGCGGTGAGACGGCGGCCGCCGACGACGATGGCATCGAGCGCACCGTCAAGCGCGGCGCGCCGGAGGATGCGGCCTTTCTCATGAAAAACGCCGGCAAGGTGATCATCGTGCCGGGCTATGGCATGGCGGTCGCCCAGGCCCAGCATGCGCTCCGCGAGATGGCCGATGCCCTCAAGGCCGAGGGGGTCGAGATCGCCTATGCCATCCATCCGGTGGCGGGGCGCATGCCGGGGCATATGAATGTGCTCCTGGCCGAGGCCAACGTGCCCTATGACGAGGTGTTCGAATTGGAGGACATCAACAACGAGTTCTCGCAGGCCGACGTCGCCTATGTCATCGGCGCCAACGACGTGACGAACCCCGCGGCCCAGGACGACCCGAGCTCGCCCATCTATGGCATGCCCGTTCTCGAGGTCTGGAAGGCGGGCACCGTGATATTCGTCAAGCGCTCACTCGCTTCCGGGTACGCCGGGATCGACAACCCGCTCTTTTACCGCGACAACACGCTGATGGTGCTCGGCGATGCCAAGAAGGTCACCGAGGAGATCGTCAAGGCCCTGTGAGGGATACAGACATCATTCCCCTGGCGGCGGTTCGTCTTTTTCCTCTTTATCTTCCTCTTTTTCCTCCTGTTCCGCGCGCTCGAGAGCGGCAAGCAGCTCTGGCACCTTGTTTTGGACAACATCCCAAACGATTTCGTCATCAATGCCGAAATAGGCATGGGCGATGACATTTCTAAACGATGCAATCCGCGCCCATTCGATTTCCGGCGCGCGGGTCTTTAATTCCGTCAAGCGAAAGGACCCACTTGAAACAACGATGTTCTGGTAGCGAGCCTCATACTTTGCGTCATCGCCGGGCGTGACCCGGCGATCCAGGGCAAAATGTTGAAACGAATGCGATGTGCGGCCCTGGATGCCCGGATCAAGCCTGTGGCCGCGAAGGCGGGTATCCGGGCATGACGAGCGTGTGTTTCGCGATTTGCCATCAGTCGGTGCGGTTCGATCGTTTGGCTCGGCGACATAACTCCTCTGGAAGTCGGTTGGCAGCCTCGCCAATGATTTCCAGATTGCGCAACACCGCGTCATAGGTGCGCTCGTCCGATTGGAATGCGGCGAAATCATAACCCTGCGTATAGCGCACCACCTTGCGACAACTCGCCAGAATATCGTTCCAATACAGTCGCCCTTCACGCGACACGAATGGCCTCCTGCTCGATTGCTTCGCGAAGCTCCGGACGAAGTGCGCGTTCCGTCACGAGATCGACCGGGCGATCGAGCAATCGCTCCAAATAGCTCTTGAGGTCCATGTACCGATCAAAGGTCGAGCGTCCTGAGAACCGGACTAGAACATCCACATCGCTATCGGGCATTGTTGTCCCGCGCGCGACCGAACCAAAAACACGCAGCTCGGCAACACCCATTCGAG
>WGBL01000087.1 GCA_015494375.1 Hyphomicrobiales bacterium
CAACTCAAAGCGCTCGGCTTCAAGGACGTGCGCCTCTATAACGGCGGCTGGGGCCATTGGGGCAACAAGCTGTCGCTGCCCGTCGTCCTCGGCAGCGAGCCATTCGACGACAATTTCAAGCTGTAGGCCACCCAACACACACTATAGGCCGTCGAACTTGAGAGATGTGAATGAGGCCTTTGCCCCGCACCTCGAGGGCCTCTTTCCTGACCCGATGCCATGGTGGAGGTCACCCCTCCTTGGAGCCGACGGACGGGGCGCAGATCTGCGGTGTGGGGAGCGGTAGCCGGCCGATGGTCGCGTGTCAGGCCCCTGGCCCGCAAATGACCCACGGCCCGCAAAATGATGAGCACGGGCGCGCCGGCGTCACGTCCACCTTGCTGCGGGCTGCGGCTCAGTCGCTGCGATTGGCGTTTGCCGGCAGTCGCACCGTGGCGGTGGCCAGGGCGGCGATGCCCTCGCCGCGACCGGTAAAGCCCAGTCCTTCGGTGGTTGTGGCCTTGATGCTGACGCGGGCGGGCGCGAGCGCGAGGATGTCGGCAACACGCGCGCGCATGGCCGCGCGGTGAGGCGCAATCTTGGGAGCCGCGCAAATGATGGTGAGGTCGACATGGGTGATTACACCGCCACGGGCAGCTACGCGGGCGGCGGCGTCACGCAAAAAACGCTCCGACGGTGCACCCTTATGGGCCGGATCGGAGGGCGGGAAATGCGCCCCGATGTCGGCCTCGGCAAGGGCGCCGAGGATGGCGTCCGTCAGGGCGTGAAGCGCCACGTCGGCGTCTGAATGGCCTGCAAGCGGGCGGCCATCGGGAATGGCGACACCGCACAGGAGGAGCGGCCGGCCGGCCGTCGCCGTGCCATCGTCACCGTCATTGGCATCGGCAAAGGCATGGACATCGAAGCCCTGGCCGACGCGAAGCTCGGTAGCCCCTGCGATCTCGGTGGTCCTTGCGACCTCTGTGGTCCCTGCCATCTCGTTGGCGCCTGCGCCGCCCTCGGTGGCCGCCCCCTCCATCCCGCCTTTCCCGCTTTGCAAGTGCTTTTCGGCCATAACGAAATCCTCCGCCGTGGTGAGCTTCACGTTGGCCGCGCTGCCAGCCACGACCTTGACCGAAAGCCCGGCCCATTCGGCGATGGCGGCATCGTCGGTGAACTGTGCCGCGCGCCCCTCCGCCACCGCCTCGGCGGCTGTCCGATGGGCCGCCAGAATCTCGGCAAAGCGAAACCCCTGGGGCGTCTGGACGCGCCAGAGCCCCGCACGCGGGATCGTCGTCTCGATAAGCCCCTCGGCATCCACCCGCTTCAGGGTATCGGCCACGGGAAGGCCCGGGATCGCGCCGGGCGCCGTCTCGAGTGCTGCCAACACACGCGCAATGAGAGCGCCGTCGACAAAGGGGCGCGCCGCATCATGGATGAGGACGCGGTCGGGCGAATGGGTTTCGAGCGCCTCAAGCCCCCTCAGCACCGACTCCTGGCGCTCGGCACCGCCCGCAACCGGCGCCAGCAATCGTTCCTTGAGCCGCGCCCTGTCGCGCCCCGCCGTTTCTCCGTTGCTCGCGAAATTGTTTGCGAAGGCGTCTGCAGCTTCCTCGATTGCGGCCTCGTAAAGCGTGCGGTCGTCGGGATGGATGACCACGACCATGGGCCCGAGGCGCTCCTCGCGCACAAACGCCTCGAGGGTGCGCGCGAGCACCGATCGCCCGGCGATGGGGCGATACTGCTTCGGCAGGCCCTGGCCGCCGAAGGCACGGCGACCACGGCCCGCGGCTACAATGACGACGGCATCCATGGCGCCGTCATAGCGCGTCCGGCCGGCGCTTGCGAGCCGCGAAACGATCCGATTGCCTGAACCGGTTCGACCACAAGGTGCATCAGGCGCTAAGATGCGTCAGGCGCTATGGCGACTCTGTCGATCCCTCCCACGGGCCGCCAAAGACTCGCTCGAGACGACTTGCCGCCCCCCACCTCCCGCGGCGCGGCTGCCGGGACAGCTTGTCGCCCACCGCAGCCCCGTGCGAGGCCTTCCCAGACGGCGCGCTTCTGCCTATTCTGAAGGCATCCAGGAGGAATGCACAAGATATGGGCAACAAGCCGCCTGCACACCAACCGCAGAGCGAAACAACGATGGGTCGCACGCCGCCGCGGCCGTCGGCAATCCGCATCGGCCCAGTGGTGCTTGCGCACAACGTGCTGCTTGCGCCCATGTCGGGGATCAGCGACTTGCCGTTTCGCCGCCTTGCGCGCCGTCTTGGCGCGGCCCTCGTGGTCACGGAGATGATCGCCAGCGAGGCCCTTGCCCACGAGCGGCCAGAGGCGCAGCTCAAAGCACGCCGCGAGGGCGATGCCCCCGGCCCCTTTGTCATCCAGCTCGCCGGGCGTGAGGCCCGCTGGATGGCCGAGGGAGCCCGCATCGCCGAGGCGCTTGGCGCCGACATTATCGACATCAACATGGGCTGCCCCGCCAAGCAGGTGACGCGCGGCCTCTCGGGTTCGGCGCTCATGCGCGATCTCGACCATGCCCTCTCGCTCATCGAGGCGGTGGTGGCGGCGGTTGAGGTTCCGGTCACGCTCAAGATGCGGCTCGGCTGGGACGAGCAGAGCCTCAATGCGCCGGAGCTTGCGCGGCGCGCCGAGGCTGCGGGCGTGGCCATGGTGACGGTGCATGGTCGCACGCGCTCCCAGTTCTTCAAGGGGCGGGCAGACTGGGGCCGCATTCGAGCGGTCAAGCGCGCGGTCCGCATTCCGGTGATTGCCAATGGCGACATTGTGAGTGTGGAGAATGCCAGCGATTGCCTTTTGCAGTCGGGCGCCGATGGCGTGATGATCGGGCGCGGCGCTTGCGGACAGCCCTGGCAGCTGGGCCGCATCGCCCACCATCTCGCACACGGCCGCACGCCGCCGCCACCGGCCCCAAAGGCGCGCGCCGCCCTTGTTCGCGAGCAGCTTGCGGGCATGCTCAGCCTCTATGGGGTGCACATCGGCCTGCGGGCCATGCGCAAGCACCTCGCCTGGTATGTGGAGCGCTCGGGGCTCGATGGTGCGGCTCAACGCCAGTGGCGTGCGCGCTTTTGCCAGGCCGACGACTGGCGGGTGGTCGATCGCGACATCGGCGCTTTCTTCGAGGCGCTTGAGG
>WGBL01000088.1 GCA_015494375.1 Hyphomicrobiales bacterium
ATCCTCTACCTCTTCGTTCTTTTTGCCGTGCTGGGGGGCGAGCATGCCCTCGCGCGTATTCAGAGCCTTGAGGGCGTGCTCACATGACCGACGCAAGGGACGAGGGCCATGAACGTGAAAGGGAAGAGGGCGTGCAAACGCACCTTGCAGAGAGGAGGCGACGCAAACGCTCGATCGCCATTGCGCTCGCACTGCTGGGCCTTGTGGTCCTCTTTTATATGATCACGATCGTGCGGCTCGGTGGCAATGTGTTCAACCGGGCGTTTTGAGCCGCCGATGGGCTCGATTGTCTTGTTGGTTGGGCTGGCGTGGACCAAAGGAGGGGGCGACCAAAAAAGAGGTGTTATTGCCCGAGGCCGTGGTGGAGAGGTCTGAGATGTCCATGGTGAAGGCCCAAAACGAGCATGGCCGAGAGGTTTGAGATGGGCATGGCTAAGGGCCCCAAATTCGCACGGCTGAGAGGTCTGGGACGCGCATGGCAGGAAACTCGAAACGAGTATGGCGGAAAGGTCTGAGAAAAGGTCTGAGATAAGCATGGCTGAGAGAGACGAGATGACAAGTCGAACGGCAGAGGCGGCTGCTTCGTCTGGCGCACACGCGGCCCGGAGAGGGCATGGCGCGCGCCTCCGTGTTGCCATGGCCCTCGGGGCGCTCGTTTTGAGCATGGTCGGGCTCTCATATGCCGCAGTCCCGCTCTATCGCATCTTTTGTCAGGTGACGGGCTATGGCGGCACGACCCAGCAGGCGAGCAGTGCCGCCGAGCGCGTGCTCGATCGCACCATCACCGTGCGCTTTGATGGCAATGTCGCGCCCGCCCTCGGCTGGGCCTTCAGGCCAGTGACCAAGACCCAAACGGTCAAGATCGGCGAGACGGCGCTCGCCTTCTTCAAGGCGACGAACAAGAGCGACAAGCGCATTGTCGGCACAGCCACCTTCAACGTAACGCCCGAGATTGCCGGCAGCTACTTCAACAAGATCGAATGCTTCTGCTTCACCGAGCAGGTGCTCGACCCCGGCAGGAGCGTCGATATGCCGGTCCAGTATTTCATCGACCCCGAGATCCTCAATGACCCCGATGCCAGGGGACTGACACAGATCACGCTGTCATACACCTTTTTCCCGGCGAAGAAGCAAGGGGGCGCGGTGCAATCTCGCGCCAAAGGGCGCACCAGTGAGGGAACCTGAGCCCCAGCGAGGGAGGGAGCAAGGGAAACCGAGACGCGGCGAAGCAAGCTGAGACCAAGTGAGGCAACTTGACGCCCAGCGGCGCTCTTGGAGGCCCCCAGGAGGCAACTTGAGGCCCAGCGGCGCTCTTGAGGCCCCCAGGAGCAACATGACGCCCAGCGGTGCCCTCAGCCTCAATGAAGGCGCTTGAGATGCGGCGAAGGAAGCTGAGACGAGGGGTGTGAGCGGCGCAGGCGGGCAATTCGAGGGCTCTCAGCACATTCAGGCAAGGCACAAGAGCAAGCAATTCAATTTGGTACGGCTGAGTTTCAAAACGGCGGAGAGAAGACGATGGCAGACGCGCACGCCCACAAGCATCACGACTATCACCTCGTCGACCCAAGCCCCTGGCCGGTCGTCGGCTCGCTCGGCGCCTTTGTGCTGGCGGTCGGCACAATCATGTTTTTCGTATCGATGAAGAACGACGATCCCCAGCTCTGGTACCTTCTGCCGGGTCTCGCCATTGTCATTTTCACCATGTTCGGCTGGTGGCGCGACGTCATCAAGGAAGCTCAATCGGGCGCCCATACGCCAGTTGTCTCGCTCCATCTGCGCTATGGCATGCTGCTGTTTATTGCCTCGGAAGTCATGTTCTTCGTGGCCTGGTTCTGGGCCTATTTCGATGCCGCACTCGATCCGGGCATCTTAAAGACCCTGCCGGGGACGGACGATGCCGTTGGGCTCGCAGCGCGCAATGAGCTCACCGGCGGACAATGGCCGCCTCAGCCGGCAGAAACAGACAACGGCGCTTTTCGCAAGACCTTCGACCCATGGGGCCTGCCGCTTGTCAATACGCTCATTCTGTTGACCTCGGGCACGACCGTCACCTGGGCCCACCATGCGCTCCTCAAGAACGACCGCAAGGGGCTCATCTGGGGGCTGTTCCTCACCATCGTGCTGGGCATCGCCTTCACCGCACTTCAGGCCTATGAATATGCCCATGCCGGCTTTACCTTCGCCGGGCACATCTATGGCTCGACCTTCTTCATGGCCACGGGCTTTCATGGCTTTCATGTCATTGTCGGGACCATCTTCCTCATTGTCTGCCTGTTGAGGGCCATGAAGGGCCACTTCACGCCCAAACAGCATTTCGGCTTCGAGGCGGCGGCCTGGTATTGGCACTTTGTCGATGTCGTCTGGCTGTTCCTGTTTGCCAGCATCTATGTTTGGGGCGCGGGCGCGACGTAGAGGCATCGAGCACCAACCGGTCAGGTTGTTCGGTGCTCGGAGCGTGGCCGGGCGGCAACCAATGGCTGGGCCGCGCCCAATTGGACAAACGCAAGAGAGCCAAGGGCCCGGGTGCACCCGGGCGCCCTTTTCTTTTGCTGGGGACAGCTTCGAGGGCAACGCCTACAGACGGCTGCAGCAACGTTGGCTGCAACGCTTGCTTCGGCCGCTGCAGCAGCGACCACCGAGGCTTTCAGCCTTTATTTGATACGCGGCCAGACCTGCTTCTTGCAGATGAGCCCGCCGAGCACACAGCCCTCGAGCTGGAGCGAATTGGCCCCCTTCAAGGTGGCGATGCCGGTGTAGGTCTTGCCATCATCGACATTGAGGAGGCTGCCGCGCCATTTGTTGGCACCCGTCTTCTTGGCGCCACACATGATCACGCGCCCCACATGCTTGGGGTTCGAGGACTTGACGATTCTCATGCCAAGTCCGCCCTTGCAGCTGAAAATCTGAATATGGCGGCCAGTGTTGCTCTTCCAGACGCCCATGGGCGAAGCGGCTTCAGAGCGGTTTGCCGAAAGCACAAGCGGGAGAAGGGCGGCAACAGCGAACAAAGCAGATATCTTGATGAGGGGCTTGAGCAACATGGCACTGGTTCTCCTCGGTTTGTGAAAACGCGCTGATAGATGCGCTGACAAATTGTGTTTGCGATTAAACGGGAAGACCTTGGCCAAATCCAGAACCAAATCGCAATTTGCCCGCATGTCATCATTCCAACATCAAGAAACTGTCATATCGCACGCGAAAAGGGGAGAGGCGCGCGCAAACGGATGCATTCACTCCCAGTAGGGCGTATGCTGGAGTCATGTCGATTTGGGGGAAATTGGCGGGAGCGGCGGCCGGGCTTGCCATCGGCGGGCCTATCGGCGCGCTCATCGGCGCCCTCGCCGGGCACTATGCACTCGACCGCAAACGCAGCGATGAAAGCGCGACCAAGGAGATTGCCTTCACGATCGGGGTGATCGCGCTCGGCGCCAAGATGGCCAAGGCCGATGGGCGCGTGACGCGCGACGAGGTGAGCGCCTTCAAGGAGGTGTTCAAGGTCCCGCCGGGCGAGGAGAAGAACGTTGCCCGGGTCTTCAACCTTGCCAAGCAGGATGTGGCCGGTTTCGAGGCCTATGCCGATCAGCTGGCCGAGCTGTTTGCCGACGATCCCGCGCTTTTGCGCGACGTCCTTGCAGGCCTTTTTCATATCGCCGCCGCCGATGGTGTGCTGCACCCGGGCGAGGACGAGTACCTGCGCGAGGTGGCGCGCCGCTTTGGCATTCCCGAGGCCGAGTTCAGCCACATCCGCGCCCAGTTCCTGCCCGAGGAGCGCCGCAACCCCTATGACGTGCTTGGTGCGAGCCCCGATATGGATGATGCGTCCCTTAAGAGGCTTTACCGCCGGCTGGTGGCGGAAAACCACCCCGACAAGGCGATCGCCCGCGGCCTGCCGGAGGAGTTCATCGCCATCGCCAATGAGCGCCTCGCCGCCATCAACGAGGCATGGGAGGAAATCCGCCGCGAGCGTGGCATATGAGAATCGGCATAGGAGAATCAGTGTATCAAATCCATCTGAAATCGGTATCTAAGATAAATGAGAACAAATGATGGGGCTTGACGGCTCGATGAGAGGCCTATGCCACTGATTGCAAGCATCGACACCAAGCTCGTCTCGCGCTGGGTGCCGTCGCCGAACTTCGGTCCCAGGGCCGATGGTCGCGCGCCTGATATGCTGCTCCTGCACTACACAGGCATGCCGAGCCATGATGCGGCGCTTGCCTGGCTGACGGACGCCCAGTCAAAAGTCTCGGCGCACTATCTTATCGATTGCGATGGCACCATCACGCAGATGGTGGCCGAAGACAAGCGCGCCTGGCATGCCGGCCGCGCGTATTGGGCCGGCGAAAGCGATATCAACTCCTGCTCAATCGGCATCGAGATCCACAACCCCGGTTATGAGGGTGGCTATCCCGACTTCCCCGAAGAGCAGATGCAGGCCGTTGTCGCACTCTGCCGCGATATCTGCGCCCGCCACGCCATCGCCCCGGGGCGGGTGCTCGCCCATTCCGATGTGGCGCCCAAGCGCAAGCCGGACCCCGGCGAGAAGTTCGACTGGGCGCGGCTCTATCGCAATGGCGTCGGGCTGTGGGTGCCGGCGGCGCCGATCGAAGGCGATGCGGGCTTGGGGCCGGGTGACCAGGGCGCGACCGTCGAAGAGCTTCAGCGCGCATTGGCCCGCTTCGGCTACGGCATCAAGCCCAGTGCCGTCTATGACCAGGCCACGAGCCAAGTTGTGACAGCCTTTCAACGCCACTGGCGCCCGCAACGGGTTGATGGCCGGGCCGACCGCTCCACCATTGCGACTCTGGCGCGGCTCGAGACATTGGCCGCGGGCGCCTGAACGATGACCGGCAAGCGGGTAAGCATGCGGGCAGGCAGGCTCGAGAGCGAAATGCGCAAGTAAGCGGCACGGCTCCGTGCGACCGCTGTGCGGTGTTGCATGGGCGCATCAATCGACACGCTTTGTGGCCGCAAGGATATGGGCTGCCCTCAATCCGCCCAGTCCATTGGTGAAGTTGTGGCTGGTTTGCGGCATATTGAGCCGGAGCGGCCATAGCCGTGGTTTGCAACAGTTGCGGTTTGCAATAGTCACTGTTGAAACAGTTGCTGGTTGTTTATTAACCTTCGCCTGCATAGATTCGCCATGGCGCCGTGGTTGCCTTTGCAGAGAGGAGGGCGCTTTGCAGAGAGGAGGGCGGCCAAGCGGGAAAGAGGGGGTGGAGGCTCACGAGACGTTTGGCGCAAGCTGACGAGGTGCTGGGTGCAGGCTGAGGAGACGTTGGGTGCAGGCTGAGGAGACGTTGGGTGCAGGCTGAGGAGACGTTGGGTGCAGGCTGAGGAGAGGGTGCGAAGAGGGGGACGAGCAGGCAAGCTTGCACTTGCGAAGGCTTGCAAAGGGGAAGCCGGCAAGTGAGAAGCTTGCCAATAGACAGAGGGGAATGGACGTCCAGTGCGCGCATGCCTTCCGACGCCCATATCGAGCCCCAAAGCACTGCTCACCCAGAGTCCTGCTCTTGAGTAATGCTCTTGTCGAAGCGGAGTACAAGCGGAGTAACCGAGGCCATGGATAAGCCACAGCCAACGCAACCCAAGCGGATCGTGCCCCCCATGAAAGCGATAATCGCCGCAAGCTTTGTTGCTGTGCTCGTTATCGCGTCAACGATTTCGCTCACGGTTGCGCGCGCCCAATCCTATGACAGCTATGACCGCGGCGGCTGGGTGCCACGCGGCTGGTCGGGTGATTATTGGGGGCAGTCTTACGATGACAGCTCCGCCTATGGACCTGGCGCCGCTTACCGCGCGCCCTTGCGCCGCGGCTACCCAACGGTCTCGCTTCGAAACATCGCGGCCATGAAAGCGGCCATTGCCCGCTACCAGAGAATAGTGGCCCGTGGCGGCTGGAAGCCGATTCCACGAGTTGCCGTCAAGATTGGCTTGCGCCCGGGCATGCGCCATCCCGTGGTCGCGCTTTTGCGGCGGCGCCTCGAGGCCACGGGCGATCTGCAGCCGGGTTATGGGGCTTCGATCCGGTTCGACTATTACCTCGAACGCGCCTTGCGGCGCTTTCAGTTGCGTCATGGCCTCGAGCCGACGGGCGATCTCGTCGACCGCTCACGGCGGCGCAATTTCGGCACCCGCACACTCATCGCACTCAATGTGCCGGCCCGTGCGCGGCTACAGCAGCTGCGCGCCAACCTGAGGCGCATACGCAATCTCGCGCCGCGGGTGGGCAAGCGCTATGTATTGGTCAACATCCCGGCGGCGCAAGTGGAAGCGGTCGAGAACGACCGCGTGGTCTCGCGCCACGTCGCTGTTGTCGGCAAGCCCGGTCGCGCCTCGCCAATCCTGAGCTCGGCCATCCACCAGATCAACTTCAACCCGAGCTGGACTTTGCCGCCCACCGTCATTCGCGAGGATCTGATCCCCAAGGGGCGGCAGATGCAGCGCCGCAATCAGAGCGTGCTCGAGCGCTATGGCATCGATGCCTATGCCTCACCGGGTGGCCGCAAGCTCAATCCGCGCAAGATCAACTGGTTCTCGCCTGCGGTCTACAACTACATGTACCGCCAGGAGCCGGGGCCCGAGAATCCGTTGGGCTTTGTCAAGATCAACTTCCATAACAAATATGCCGTCTATCTGCATGACACCCCCTCGAAGACCATCTTCGGCCGCAATGACCGGGCGGCGAGCTCGGGCTGCGTGCGGGTGCAGAACATCGAGCGGCTCGTAACCTGGCTGCTCGATGAAAAGCCGGGCTGGTCGCGCCGGCGGGTGGCGATGATGCGGCGCACGGGCGCGCGCAAGGACGTGAACTTGAGTGGGCGGACAAAGATCCACTTCGCCTATATCACCGCCTGGGCGACGCCCGATGGCGTTGTCAATTTCCGCCGCGATCTCTATGGCCGCGACCAGCGCTTTGGCGTGAGCCGCATGGCGGCCGCTTACTGAGACGATGCGCCTTATTTCGGTGTGAGCCCATGGCGGCCGCCTATTGAAGGACTCCGCGCGCCCTATCGGGCTTTCGGATCGCGGGCGTTTGCTGTAGATTTTGAACCCATGACGGCGCTGGCCCGCAAAACAGACGCGCCCCCCGCGAAAATGACGGTCGAGGCGTTCCTCGCCTGGGCCGAGGGCTTGCCCGATGGCAGGCGCTATGAGCTGGTGCGGGGCGAGCCCGTCGCCATGTCGCCCGAGCGTGCCCGACATGCGCAAATCAAATACAGGATCGCGCGTGCCCTCGAAGATGCCATCGCTAAAGCCGGTGTCGGCTGCCACATGCTGCCCGACGGGATGACGGTTCCGATCGACGACGAGACGGCCTATGAGCCCGATGCGCTCGTCTACTGCGGCGAGCCATTGCCAGGCGATGCTGTGGTTGTGCCCGAGCCCCTCATCGTCGTCGAGGTGCTCAGTCCCGGCACGGCGCACATCGACAGCGGCGCCAAGTTCCACCATTACCTCTCGCTCGAAAGCGTACGCCATTATCTGGTGATCGATGCCGATGCCAAGACGATCATGCATCACCGGCGCGACGGCGGCGGCGGCGATACGATCACGACGGCGATCATTCGCGACGGCACCTTTACGCTCGAGCCACCGGGCATCACCATTGCCCATGAGGCGCTGTTCGGATAGCTTGGGCGCAGTGCTGGTCGAACAGGCGGGGACAGCGCACCTCAGGCCATGGGCCGCGCGTCCTGTCGGGCTTTCGGATCGCGGGCGTTTGCTGTAGATTTTGAACCCATGACGGCGCTGGCCCGCAAGACAGACGCGCCCCCCGCGAAAATGACGGTCGAGGCGTTCCTCGCCTGGGCCGACGGGCTGCCCGATGGAAAGCGCTATGAGCTGGTGCGGGGCGAGCCCGTCGCCATGTCGCCCGAGCGCGCCCGACACAGTGTGGTCAAGGGCCGCGCATTTGCCGCTCTTGATGCCGAAGTGCGAGGGCGTGGCCTTTCGTGTCAGGTGTTCTCCGACGGGATGACGGTTCCGATCGACGACGAGACGGCCTATGAGCCCGATGCGCTCGTCTATTGCGGCGAGCCATTGCCAGGCGATGCCGTGGTTGTGCCCGAGCCCCTCATCGTCGTCGAGGTGCTCAGTCCCGGCACGGCGCACATCGACAGCGGCGCCAAGTTCCACCATTACCTCTCGCTCGAAAGCGTGCGCCATTATCTGGTGATCGATGCCGATGCCAAGACGATCATGCATCACCGGCGCGACGGCGGCGGCGACGGCGATACGATCACGACGGCGATCATTCGCGACGGCACCTTTACGCTCGAGCCACCGGGCATCACCATTGCCCATGAGGCGCTGTTCGGATAGGTAGGGAGCTGCGCACCTCGCGGCATGGGCTATGGGGCATGGGCCGCGGGACATGGGCCACGCGCAGTGGAGGCTCGCGAGGTAGGGGCCCGTCACATGAGAGTGGGCGACCGTGCGACAGTGGGGGACCGTGCGACAATGGGCGGCCGTGCGACGACAATGGGCGGCCGTGCGACAATGGGCGGTCGTGCGACAATGGGCGACGGCCAAAACAAAGGCCGCAGGCGCCATAATGCGACTGCGCGAGCGCTGCTGCACGGTGTGGCCGATTTTTTGCTTTAGCCTCGGCACCGCGCGCGCTGTGGGCTCTTTCGGGTCGTTGCGGCTCGCTGGATACCGGCTCAGCGCGTCACATTGCCAACCGGCAAGCGGTTGCGCGCAATTTGTTGTTTCTGGGAGTTTGCCGCCATGGACTATCGAAAGGTGTTTGCAGAGGCACTCGAGGGCATCCGGCGCGAAGGCCGCTATCGCGAGTTCGCCGACATAAGACGCCGCTGCGGCACCTTTCCGAAGGCCGAGTTCTTCCCCAAGGACGGCGCCGAGACGCGGGAAATCAAGGTCTGGTGCTCTAACGACTATCTCGGCATGGGCCAGCATCCAAAGGTGCTCGAGGCCATGCACGAGGCGATCGAGCGGGCGGGTGCGGGCTCGGGCGGCACACGCAACATCGCCGGTACCACCCATTATCATGTCGAGCTCGAGGCCGAGCTTGCAGACCTTCACCAGAAGGAGGCGGCGCTTCTGTTCACCTCGGGCTATGTGGCGAATGAGGCGGCGCTCAGCACCTTGCAAAAGCTCTTGCCGGGCGCGATTGTGTTCTCGGATGCGCTCAATCACGCCTCGATGATCCAAGGCATCCGCCAAGGTGGTGGCGAGAAGCGCATCTGGCGCCACAACGATCTCGCCGATCTCGAGCGTCACCTCAAGGATTGCCCCCCCGATGCGCCCAAGATCATCGCCTTTGAGTCCGTCTATTCCATGGATGGCGACATTGCGCCCATCGGCGAGATCTGCGACCTCGCCCAGCGCTATGGGGCGCTCACCTATCTCGACGAGGTCCATGCGGTGGGGCTCTATGGCCCGCGCGGCGCAGGCGTGGCCGAGCGTGACGGCGTCATGGATCGGGTCGACATCATCGAGGGCACGCTCGCCAAAGGCTTTGGCTGCATGGGGGGCTATATTGCCTCCGATCGCGACATTTGCGACGCCATCCGCTCGTTTGCATCGGGGTTCATCTTCACCACGTCGCTTGCGCCGGCGATTGTCGCCGGGGCGCTCGCAAGCGTGCGGCACTTGAAGTCGAGCAACGCCGAGCGCGAAGCCCATCAGGCGCGCGCCCGCGAGCTCAAGGACATGCTGGCGGCCGCCGGGCTGCCGGTGCTCGAGAACCCGAGCCACATTGTGCCGGTGATGGTGGGCGACCCGGTGCGCTGCAAGGCGCTCACCGATGCGCTCATGGAGCGCTTTGGCATCTACGTCCAGCCCATCAACTATCCAACAGTGCCCCGCGGCACCGAGCGTCTCAGGCTGTGCCCCGGCCCGCTCCACAGCCATGAGGACCTGGTTGAGCTGGTGGGCGCGCTTTCGACGCTCTGGGAGGAGATGGGGCTCGACCGCGTCGCCGCCTGAGGCCGCCCGAATGTGGCTCGGGCAGCGACGACAGAGACTACAGAAGATCGTACGCTGACGGACCTCACGGGCCCACAGGCGACCCCAAAAATGCGGCCGGTGGAGCGCGGGCGGCAGGGCGGCGGAGCGCGGGGGTGGAGCGGCGGAGCGCAGGCGGCAGGCTGGCGGAACGCGGGGATGGAGCGGCGGAGCGCAGGCGGGCCGGCGGTGCGA
>WGBL01000089.1 GCA_015494375.1 Hyphomicrobiales bacterium
CGATTGGCGGGCGCCCGAGCGCCGGAATGTCCTCGACCGATGCCCCCACATCGCCCTTCGGCCACTCCGGCGCCGGATCGCACACGCCAATCGAGAAACAGAATTGATCCTATCTAGCCAAAACATGCTCTAGAGAAGGGCCCTGAGAAAAGACCGCCTCTTGAGGGAAAGCCGTGACGACAAGAAAGCGGCTCTCAACGGTTCTGAAAAGCAAGAGCCGCTCTTATGCGCCAACACAACAGGGCCGAGGCAACGAAATTTGGGAGGAAAAAACAAGCAAGATGAAACACCTCAAGGAGATCCAATCATGACCCTTCAACGACTCTCAGGATTGTTGAGCGCACTTGCGATTATCGCCTTTCTCTCAAGCCCCGTGCTCGCTCAGGAGACGAAGGCGCCGGACTTTGGCTCGACGGCTGAATGGGCCAAGACCTTTGCCGACCCGAAATGGGCCGAGGCCTGGACCAAGGCGGCGAACCCCGAGATGTTCGCCCAGTGGATGACGATCATGACGAACCCGCAAATGATGGAGGCCATGATGAAAATGGCCGACCCGTCGCTCGTCAACACCTGGCTCGGGCTCATGACCAACCCAGACATGATGAACGCCATGATCAAGATGGGGGATCCCAAGATCATCGAGCCATTCATGGCGGCAATGACAAATCCCGACATGATGAACGCCATGATCAAGATGGCGGACCCGAAGCTCATCGACTCGATGATGAAGCTGATGACGGACCCCAAGATGGTCGAGGCGGCGCTCAAGATGTCCGATCCCACGCCCTATATCAAGATGATGACCAATCCGGCGATGATCGAGTCGATGACCAAGATGGCCGACCCCACCCCCTATATCAAAATGATGACCAACCCCGAGATGGTGAACGCCATGATCAAGTTGGCCGACCCTGCGATGATGAACTCCTGGATGGGCATCATGACAAATCCGAAGATGATGGATTCGATGATGAAGATGATGAGCCCTGAGCTCATGGTCAGCATGATGACGGCCAGTATGCAAATGATGAACGCCCTGCCCAAGGCCATGGAAAGCATGGGCGTGGCAGCCGGCGACGCCGCCAAGAAGGCAGCCGAATAGTTTTCAGCCAATTGGTTGTCTCGAGGCACGCACCCGGACCGGGGCCCCGATCGATGGATGCGCGGGCCCCGGCTAGGGGCGGGTCTCGGGCATCCAGCTAGCGGAGACAAAGCCATGCGCGCACGCTTTTCTGCTGCAATTCCTGCTGCAATTCTCGGGGCGGCCATTGTGTTCTGGGGCTCAGTTCTGGCCGCCGAGGAGGAATATGACAACTCCATCACCTATTACTCGAAGCCCTACAAGAAGATGGAGCTGCCCAAGGGCTGGCAACCCATGCCGACGGGGCCGAAGCAGGACCATCCCCCCAACACCATGTCGCCCCCCATCTCGGCCGAAGCCAAGATGCGCATGATGCAGACCATGATGATGTTCAATCCCTTCGGTCTCAGGGACATGATCTCCATGATGGTCGCCAAGAAGAAGGTCGAGGAGGGCATCACGTTCGACGAGGTGATCGAGTCGATGGATGTGCGCGCCAATGCGCTCAACATGAAAAA
Source organism: Hyphomicrobiales bacterium (assembly GCA_015494375.1). Taxonomy (GTDB): domain Bacteria; phylum Pseudomonadota; class Alphaproteobacteria; order Rhizobiales; family S144-23; genus S144-23. The sequence goes on from WGBL01000089.1 coordinate 1,600, forward strand.
GGTGGGGCACAATACGCCCTACAAGGTGATCGAGCAGATGACCGGCAAGCCCTCGCCGCGGCTCGAGATCATCAGCTATTGCGATGTTCTGACGATGCGCAAGATCCTCGACTTCGTGCCTGAGTTCGGCGCCTTCGTGCCGTGTCGGATCACGGTGCTCGAGGATGCCAAGGGCGACATCTGGATCATGACGCTCGATTGGGACGTGCGCTGGCTTGATACCAGCCCGAACCCCAACAAGATCTCGCCCGAGCTGCGTGCCGCGGCCATCAAGGTGCGCGAGAACCTCGAGTCGATCATGGAGGCGGGGGCGACGGGCGATCTTTAGGACCCCGTGTAGGTTTTGGAAAGCGCCAAAAGGCGGGGGCAACGCGCGACTAGCGTTGGCGGCATAGGTTGTGGAAGGTGCCACCGGGCGAGACGGCCCGCACCTGTTCTTGCTTTCTTGCCACCGTTGCCCCCCTCGCCTTTGCCCCGCGCCTACCAGACGTTTGGTGTCTGTCTCAACGCATCGAGCATCCAGACGACCCAGATCGCGGGCGCAAGGAAGGTGCCAAAGGGAATGGCCGTGGTGATGGTCAGCTGCTTGCTCGGCCTCAAGAGCCCGGCCAGTGCAACGATCACGATGGCAGTGACCGAGGCCAGCAAGACCACATCGATGAGCCCTCGCCAGCCGGTCCAGGCACCGGCCGCGGCCGCCAGCTTGACATCGCCAAGCCCGAGTCCCTCGCGAGCGCGCAGGCGGCCGTAGGCCGCGCGCACGCCATAAAAGCCCAAGCCCCCGGCAAGCACGCCAAGGACATGGGCGGGGTCGACGAGACCTGGCTGTGAAGGGTCGAGCCAGTGTCCCGAGGCGAGAAGCCCCAGGGGAATGGCGGGGAGCGAGAGCGCATCGGGGATGATGAAGGTTTTGAGATCGATTGCCGCAATGGCCAGCATGGCCCAGCCGAGGAGCACGGCCACGCCAGACCAAGGCCAGGCGAGTGTGAGCGCCGACACAATCGCCAGCCCCAGGCTGAGCCCGATGAAGAGAAAAGCAAACAAGCGATGGGCGCCGCCTGGTTGCCTGCGCGGCTCTCCGTGTGCCATGGCAGCCCCTCACCTCGCCTCATGACGCCGAGCGCATGGCCCCGATCTCGCGCGCCTGCGCCCGCGCCCATCTCCCAACACTCGCCGGTATCGTGCCTTGCTGCATGAAGGCCCGATGCTTCGTGGCTGCGGGCCCCTCAGTCGGGCCGCTCGAGCCCCAGCGCCTCATAGCGCTCGGGATCATCGCTCCAGTTGGGGCGCACCTTGACGAAGAGGAAAAGATGCACCTCGGTCTCGATAATCTCGCCAAGCTCACGCCGGGCCTCCATTGAGACGGCCTTGATCGTGCGGCCGCCCTTGCCCAGCACGATCTGCTTCTGGCTCTCACGCTCGACAAAGACCGTCTGCTCGATCCTGACCGAGCCGTCCCTGAGGGGGCGCCAGGATGTCGTCTCGACGCTCAAGGCATAGGGCAGCTCCTGATGGAGGCGGAGGGTGAGCTTTTCGCGCGTGATCTCGGCGGCCAGAAACCACAACGGGGCATCGCTCAACTGATCCTCGGGATAATGCCAGGGCCCCGGCGGCACCGCATCCACAAGATAGTTTGCAAAGTCCTCGAGCCCGTCGCCACTCAGCGCCGAGACCATGAAAGTGCGCTCGAAGGGCACCCGCTCATTGAGGGCGGCGGCCAGCTCGAGAAGTTTCGGTTTGGCGACGAGGTCGATCTTGTTGAGCAGGAGAATGGGGCGGGATGCCACACTTGAGAGCCGCGCCAGTATCTGCTCGACGCGCTCGTCGATGCCGCGGGCGGCATCAACAAGCACACTCACGATATCGGCATCGAGCGCCCCTTTCCAGGCCGCCTCCACCATGGCCCGCTCTAGCCGCCTGCGCTTGCGGGGGGCGAAGATGCCGGGTGTGTCAATCAGCACAATCTGGCTTGCGCCCCGGCAGACGATGCCCCGGATGCGGCTGCGTGTCGTCTGCACCTTGTGGGTGACGATCGAGACCTTGGCACCGACGAGGTTGTTGACGAGGGTCGACTTGCCGGCATTGGGCGCTCCGATGAGAGCGACAAAGCCGCACCGCTGCCGCGCCGTCTCTTGGCTCTCGTGCCGCGCCACCTCTCGCGTCTCGTTGTCTGCTCGGCCCCGTAAGCGCTCGCTCCCGCTCATCGTCTGGCCTCGGACTCTTCAGCCTCGGACTTCCAAACGCCTTCGCGTCTGAGGAGCCTTTCGGCGGCGTCTTGCTCGGCGGCACGCTTGCTCGCGCCCTCGCCCCTTTCCGGCGCAAACCCCTCGACCCGCACCTCGGCGGTAAAGGTCGGCGCATGGTCGGGCCCGCGCCGCTCGAGCTCCACATAGTCGGGCAACGCCAACCCCTGGCCCTGTGCCCATTCCTGGAGCGCCGATTTGGGATCGGTGCGCGGTGCCTCGAGCGCCGGCGTGCGTGCACCCCAGAAGGCGCGGATGATGCGCCGTGCGGGCTCGAAGCCGCCGTCGAGGAAAACCGCGCCCAGAACCGCCTCACAGGCATCGGCGATGATGCTCTCGCGGCCACGACCGGCGGCCGTCGATTCGCTTGCGCCCACCACCAGGTGTACGTCGAGCGCCATGGCGCGGCCGACATCGGCGCATGTCGCGCGATTGACCAGCCGGTTGAATGCGCGCGCGAGCACGCCCTCCTCGGCTTCGGGAAAACGCTCGCTCAAGAGCTCGGCAATGGCAAGGCCGAGCACGCGATCGCCAAGGAACTCGAGACGCTCATAGTCCCCGGTGACGCCCGCGCGGCCGCGGGCGCTCGAATGGGTCAGCGCCCGCTCGAGCAGGCGGCGATCCTTGAACTCATAGCCCAGGCGCCCCTCGAGCGCTTCCAGGTTCGCATATGCCGCCACGGCGCACCGTAACCTTCAAACCTCACCGGATGACTGTGAAAAAGCGCTTCCAGCGGATCTTGCTCGGCCATTCCCAGAGCTTGAGGAAGCGCCAGCTCTCCTCGGCCGAGAAAAAGATCAGCTCCGCGCGGCCGATGAGATTCTCACGGGGGACGAAACCGACACCCCCGATGGTTTCGGGCACACGGGAGTCCGTTGAGTTATCGCGATTGTCGCCCATCATGAAATAGTGGCCCGGGGGCACCTCGAAAACGCCGGTGTCGTCATATCGGGTGCCTTTGATGGCGTCGAGGGTGTAGTGCTTTGCGCCGCCCGGCAGTGTTTCCTCATAACGTGGAATACGAATGGTGCGACCAAACTCATCCCTCGTGACAAAATCGGAGACCCGGCGCTTCGGCACTGCAATGAAACTCGCGCTGCCTTTGGGCTGGATGAACAGCTGGCCGCGCCGCATTTGTATGCGGTCGCCCGGCAGCCCGATCACCCGCTTGATGTAGTCCGTGCGCCCGTCACTGGGCAACTTGAAGACGACGACGTCGCCGCGCTTGGGCTCGCCGGCGAGCACGCGGCCGGAGAAAAGATTGAGACCAAATGGAAATGTATAGCGGCTGTAGCCATAGCTGAGCTTGGAGACGAAGAGATAATCGCCGACGAGGAGTGTGGGTTTCATCGAGCCTGAGGGGATATTGAATGGCTGGTAGAAGAAGATCCGCACGACCATGGCCAGGATGAGGGCATGGATGATCACCCGGATGGTGTCGGCGAAGGCGCCGCGCTGGGCCGGCTGGGTGTCGGCTTCGGTGCTCATAGCGGTTGCTCCTCGGTCGTGCCGAAGTTTGTGATGGGCGATTGTCTGGCAGGCCGGCTGATCCGCTTTCGTCGAGATGCTCAGCACATTGCCTGAAGCCCGGCTCGACGCCCTGGGTGGATGGGTTGCTCTGGCCAGTCGATCATAGGGGCCTTTGCCGCCGACCGACGCCCTTATCGGCAAACTCGAATCGGCCCTTCAAAACAGATTGGCCAGGCAAGTGCAAGGGACAAAGCGCCCCTCGAGGGCGACAAGAGGGGGCCGTGCTCGTTAGCAATTGTCGGCGAGGAGGGCTCGGCCCAGACCTGCTCGCAGACCCCCTCTTGCAAGCGCGGTCAACCGAGGCGGCCTGCGGCATGGGCGAGTGTCAGATAGACGCGGCCAGTCTCCGAGACGAGATAGGCATCGAGCGTGGCGGCATCATGTCCGCTTTTTTCCGCATCACGCAAAATGCGCTCGAAATCCAGGAGATAGCGATTGACGGTGTTACGGAAACCGGGCTCGTTGCGGTAGCGTGCGGCGATATTGTCGAAGAGGATTCGGCCGGTAGGCGAATAGAGGCTGCGGTCGAGCACATTCTGCTCGCCACGCCGCAGCCTGTTCCAAATCACCGATGCCGTCTCGGTCGAGAGTGCCGAGGCAATGCTGGACATATCGAGGTTATCCGCGTTCGACTGCACTTGCGCTTCTTGTCGGCCGTGTGCGGACTCAGGGCCGGCGCCTTCGGCCGGCTCGTGGTCGTCGCGCGAGGCGCGTGCCAAAAGATCGCCGAGCGACCAGGTGACGCGCTCGTCGGCCTCGCCATCGCTGCGGCTCGAGGCCTTTCTCCCCGGAGGCGGTGGCGGTGCCGGCCTTTGAGCCTCCAGGGCTGCCA
>WGBL01000090.1 GCA_015494375.1 Hyphomicrobiales bacterium
CCTCAAGCGCCGCTTCGGGGTAAAAGACTCAAGCGGCCTCATCCCGGGCCACGGTGGGCTGCTCGATCGCGTCGATGGCCTGGTGCCGGCCGCCGTCCTCGCCGCGGCCATCGCGCTCGTGGTCGAGCCCGCCGCGCCCGGAGAGGCCTTGCTGCTCGCGGGGCTATTGGGAAGTTGAAACGACTTGGAAAGTTGAAACGACGTCGATGAGCATTGAGGATAGCGAGGCGATTTTGAGCGAGAGGGGGTTCCTAGAGAGGGGGGCGTGGGCGCTGGCGCAGACTATGGTTCGTGAAGGGTCCTTCGGACATGCTCCATTGTCGCGTATGCCCTATTGTCGAGCATGACCTAATGGCCGCTCTTCACCCCGGCGAACGCACGCTCGCCCCGGGAACATGCCCCATCGACAGCATGGCCCGATGTCCGCTCTCTCTGCACCACGCCAGAGGTGGAATGGTTGAACGGAACGGAAGTCTGAAATCTTGAAGGCAAGCGTGAGCAAAGCAACTGCAAACTGCCGGCAAGAATCCCCCCGCCGTGTGAGTGTGCTCGGCGCCACGGGCAGCATCGGCCGCAACACCCTTTCACTCATTGCCGAGAATGCGGCCGACTATCGGGTGGTAGCGCTCACTGCCAACAGGAAGTGGCAAGAGCTGGCCAGGCTTGCCCGCGCCCATGGGGCCGAGTTCGCAGCCATTGCCGATGAGCGCTATTATGGCGAGCTCAGGGAGGCGCTGGCGGGCTCCGGAATCGAGGTGGGCGCGGGTCAAGCGGCGCTCATCGAGGCCGCAAAACGCCCTTGCGCGTGGCTGATGGCGGCGATCATCGGCTCAGCAGGCCTCGCCCCGACACTTGCCGCCGTCTCGCGGGGGTGTACGGTTGCGCTTGCCAACAAGGAGTGCCTGGTCACGGCAGGCGCGCTGTTTATGGCGGCCGTGGCACAGCATGGCACGACCCTGCTGCCCGTCGATTCCGAGCACTCGGCCGCCTTTCAGGCCATGGACGGCTCCCCCGTCGAAACCATCGAGCGCCTTGTGCTGACCGCCTCGGGCGGGCCTTTTCGCGAATGGAGCCGCGAGGCCCTCCGGAAGGCAACCCCACAGCAGGCGCTCCGCCATCCCAACTGGGACATGGGCGCCAAGATCACCATCGACTCGGCAACGCTCATGAACAAGGGGTTTGAGCTCATCGAGGCCCACCATCTGTTTGCCCTGCCGCCCGCCAAGCTCGACGTCCTCATTCATCCGCAGTCCATTGTCCATTGCCTTGTCGCTTATCACGACGGCTCCGTTCTCGCCCAGCTCGCCATGCCCGATATGCGCGCCCCCATCGCCTACAGTCTCGCCTGGCCCAGGCGCATGGCGACGTCGGTCCCGCGGCTCGATCTCGCCGCCCTTGCCAGATTGGAATTCGCAGAGCCCGACACGGAGCGCTTTCCCGCACTCTCCCTTGCGCGCCAGGCACTCGAGGCGGGGGAGGCGGCGTGCAATGTGCTCAACGCCGCCAATGAGGTTGCGGTCGAGGCGTTTCTCGCCGGACGCATCGGCTTTACCGCCATCCCGGCACTTGTGGAAGAGACTCTCGCACAGTTCGAGCGGCTTGAAGAAGCGGGCGCAGGAGGCGATCTCGAGGCCGTGCTCGCGCTCGATCGGGCCGGCCGCGCCTTGGCACGCTCGTTGCTCGAGGAATACGACGACGTATTGAGGCCGGGCCTTGCTGCCGGCTGATTGCATGCTTAACTGCCTAACTGAACGTTAATCGGTGTTTCGAGAGCCATTCTCTCGTGCCGGATGAAAGGGGTGATCCATCAATGCAGTTCTTCGCAGAGTTTTTTGCCAACGCCCAGGACTACGCAATCATGGTGCTTGGCGTCCTGTTCATTTTCACCCTGGTCGTTTTCATTCATGAGCTTGGCCATTTCCTTGTCGCCCGCTGGGCCGGTGTTCGGGTCAAGGCATTCTCGATCGGGTTTGGCCCCGAGATCGGCGGCTTTACCGACAAGAGCGGAACGCGCTGGCGCTTCGCCTGGTTGCCGCTCGGCGGCTATGTCAAGTTCATCGACGATGACAACGCGGCCAGCGTGCCTTCGGCAGGGGGCGCGCAGGCGGCCCGTGGCATCCCCGCTCACGAGACGTTTCAAGGGCAATCGGTGGGCAAGCGCGCGGCCATCGTTGCCGCGGGGCCCATCGCCAACTTCCTGCTCGCCATTGTCATATTTGCGGGCATGTACAGCCTGATCGGCGAGCCGCGCACGAGCCCGCGGGTCGACAAAGTCCTGCCCGGAAGCGCCGCCGCCGAGGCCGGGATCAAGCCGGGCGATCTCATCATCGCCATCGATGGTCGCAAGATCGAGACCTTTGCCGAACTCCAGCAGCGCGTCATGACCAACGCCGAGCGGCCGCTCAAGGTGGTGCTCATTCGAGATGGCAAGCAGCTCACCCTTGTCGCCACACCCAAGCGCAAAGTGACCACCGATCGGTTCGGCAACGAGTATGAGATCGGCCTCTTGGGCATCCAGCGCTCGACCCGGCCCGAGGATCGTGAGTTCAAGCGCTACGACCCGCTCACCGCACTTCAGAAGGGCGTTGAGCGCACCTGGTTCGTCATCTCCCACACCCTCAACTACATCGCCGGCGTGATCATCGGCAGCGAGCGGGCGGATCAGCTGGGCGGGCCTGTCAAGATTGCACAAATCGCTGGACAAGCCGCTTCGGTCAGTTTTGCCTTCCTCTTACAGATTGGCGCGCTCATATCCATAAGCCTTGGTCTTATCAATCTTTTTCCGATCCCGGTTCTGGACGGTGGGCATTTGCTCTTCTATGCTATTGAGGCGATTCGGGGACAGCCCTTGAGCGAAAGGACCCAGGAGATCGGATTCAGGATTGGCCTGGCCTTGATCCTTATGCTAATGGTTGTCGTCACTTGGAAGGACGTCGTTGAGTTGGCTTCCAAGTAGCCGTAGCCGAGAGCGGGGACAGTCGAGCGCAGGGACAATCGCTCGCCAGAGCGTCTTCGGGCAGTGCCAGGCTGCCGGGCGAATCGCCCAACGGCCTTTGTGCATTTGCTCGAGAGTGTGGCCTAGAAAACACGGTTGCGAACACAGATCGGCCACAAAGCAATGGCGGTTTTGTCAATGAGGCTCGGGTGCGCACCGGAACCTAAGACGCGTACGGGGGACCGGGGTCGCAGCGACCAGCGCCACCCATGGGGACCTGACATGGGGACCTAAGACGCGCACGGGGGACCTAAGACGCGCACGGGGGACCTAGGCGCGCGGGATATGGGCGCTCTCGCATGCTTTGCGGGATTGGCCCTCCAGCCCATAGGCTTTGTGGGACCGGGCGTCTATATGCTTGTTGCAAGGGGCACGACAACAACATGCCATTTGAGGGGACGATGGCCGTTGGGGGGGCGTGCGGCGTGCCGCAAGGCGTGGCATGCACGCGACGGTGCTTGGCTCAAAGCTCGGTTCAAACCGGAGGCTTGAGTCACGGCAAGAGCTTGAGTCACGGCAAGAGTCTGGGCGGCGCCACAAGAGCCGCAAGAGCAGCCCAGTCGGCGCTCGCCATGCTGGTTGTCGCGTGGCTGGGGGCGTTCGTCCCGGCCGTCAGCGCCACTTTAGGGATCACAGTGGCCAGCGGCCTCGTCAGCACGCCGGCGCAGGCCCAGGGCACAATCATCCGCAGCATCGAGGTCCGCGGCAACAAGCGCGTCGAGCCAGAGACGGTGCGCTCCTATCTCCAATTCAATGTGGGCGACCGTTACGACCCCTTCCTTGCGGACCAGTCTCTAAAGGCGCTGGTTGCGACCGGTCTCTTTGCCGATGTCCGCATTCGCCGCAGTGGGGGCACCGTCATTGTCGAGGTCGTCGAGAACCCGATCATCAACAAGGTGGCGTTCGAAGGCAACTCGGCCATCGACGACAAGACACTCGCCGCCGAGGTGCAGCTCAAGCCGCGCTCAGTGTTCACACGTGCCCGCGTGCTTGCCGATATTCAGCGCATCCTCGATATCTACGCCCGGCAGGGGCGCTTTGCCGCACAAGTCGAGCCCAAGATCATCAAGCTCGCACAGAACCGGGTGAACCTGGTTTTCGAGATCAACGAAGGCCACAACACCAAGGTTCTGAGCATCAATTTCATCGGCAACCGGGCATTCTCGGATTCCCAGCTCAAGGACGTGATCACGACGACCGAGTCGGGGCTTTTGAGCTTTCTGAAGGCGACCGACGTCTACGACCCCGACCGTCTCCGGCTCGATCGAGAGCTCTTGCGCCAGTACTACCTGAAGAACGGCTATGCCGAGGCGCGCGTGATCTCGGCGGTGGCCGATCTCGACCGCGACGGCAAGGGCTTTTTCATCACCTTCACCATCGATGAGGGGCAACTCTATACCTTTGGCGATGTCCGGGTGGAGACGAGCCTTGAGAGTCTCGATACCGCCAGCCTCGACGATCAGATCCTGACCCGGCCCGGCGACATCTATAATGCCGCGCTCATCGACAAGACAATCGAAAAGCTCACCCTCACCGTGGCCAAGCAAGGCTACGCCTTCGCCAGGGTGCGGCCGCGGGCCGATCGCGACCCCATCGGCCGGACCATCGGCATCACCTATGTGATCGAGCAGGGGCCGCGCGTTTATGTCGAGCGGATCAACATATTCGGCAATGTCAGAACCCGTGACTATGTCATCCGCCGGGAGTTCCGCATCGCCGAGGGGGACGCCTACAACCGCCTCCTGGTCAATCGCGCGAAAAAGCGCCTTCAGGCACTCGGCTTTTTCAAGAAGGTGACGATCGGCCGCGAGCCCGGTAGTGCGCCCGACCGCGTGATCCTCAATGTCAATCTCGTTGAGCAGCCTACGGGCGAGCTCTCATTCGGTGGCGGCTATTCGACCAGCGAGGGCATCATCGGCGACATTTCGATCACCGAACGCAACCTCATGGGCCGCGGCCAGTTCCTGCGCCTGAAGCTGGCGGGCAGCGTGGAGCGTTTGCAAGTCGATCTGTCGTTCACCGAACCGCGCTTTCTCGATCGTAATCTCGCGGCCGGCTTCGACCTCTTCCATAAAGAGGTGGATTTGAGTGCGAGCTCCTCCTACAGGAGTCGTAAATCGGGCGGCGGCATACGGCTCGGATTCCCGCTTGGCGAGAACCTCTGGATGAACACGCGCTATTCGATTGTGCGTGACGAGGTCTACGACGTCTCGGCGTTTGCTTCGACGGCCGTTGTCCAGGCCGCGGGCGTGAGCACGGTCTCGAGCATCGGCTACTCGATCATCTACGACACCCGCAACCATAGGCGCAAACCCACCCGTGGCTATTACTTTACGTTGAGCCAGGACATGGCGGGCGTCGGTGGCGACGTCTATTACGTCCGCACCTTGGCCGAGGGGCGCGCCTACTATCCGATAACCGACAAAATCACCCTCGTGGGGCGCGTGATCGGTGGGCATATCATGGGCTGGAACGGTCAGGATGTCCGCTTGATCGATGCCTTCTACAAGGGCGGCGAGACGGTGCGCGGCTTTGATCGCGCCGGATTTGGCCCCCGCGACGCCAATACGGGCGATGCCTTGGGTGGCACGATGTTCTTTGGCGCAACGGCAGAGGTGCGCTTTCCACTGCCGTTCGTGCCCGAGGAGCTGGGCATGTCGGGGGCCGTGTTCGCAGATGCCGGCAGCCTCTGGAACCCGGGCGCGGTGGGCAATGCGACGGTGCTCGATTCGACCGCCATTCGCTCATCGGTGGGCCTGAGCCTACTCTGGGAGTCGCCCGTTGGACCGCTCAGGGCCGATTACGCCTTCGTCCTTTCGTCTGAAAGCTTTGACGATCTCGAAGCCTTCCGCTTCGGCGCCAGCACACGCTTCTGATGGGCTGATTGGGACCGGCTCACCGGGGCTGTCCGGGGGGCAGCCGACTGGGGGTGTAACCCATAGGTTAAGCGTTGGCGACCAGAGGCTGGCTGTTGTTGCTCACAGCCCAGATGGCTCGATGCCAGCGTTTGGCGAGCGGTGGCGCGATTTCAAAGAAACAGGTTTGGGGGACGGCTTAGCTCGGCTCAGCTCAACCGGCTGCAAAAGCGCTGGATGCGCCGACACGCCTCTTCGAGCGCCTCGGTCGAGGTCGCATAGGAGATGCGGAAGAATGGCGAGAGGCCGAACGCCGCACCATGCACCACCGCCACGCCTTCCTCTTCGAGAAGTGCCGTGACGAAGTCCTCATCGCTTTCGAGCCGCTTTCCCCCCGCACTCACCTTGCTGAGGCACCCCTCGGCCGAAGGATAGACGTAGAACGCGCCCTCGGGTGTGGGGCATGAAATGCCGGGTGCCTCATTGAGCATGGCAACGACGAGGTCGCGGCGCTCCTTGAAGACGGCGGCACGCTCGGCGATGAAGTCCTGCGGCCCTGCGAGCGCCTCGACCGCTGCCCATTGGCTGATCGAGGAAGGATTGGACGTCGATTGCGATTGCAGCTTGCGCATGGCGGCGATCAGCTCTCTGGGCCCGCCGGCATAGCCGATCCGCCAGCCCGTCATGGCATAGGCCTTCGAGACGCCGTTCATGGTGAGCGTGCGCGCCTTGAGGCCGGGCTCGACCTCGGCCGGCGTCGTGAAGGTGAAATCGCCATAGACGAGGTGCTCGTACATGTCGTCACTGAGCACCCAGACATGGGGGTGGCGCATGAGCACATCGGTGAGCGCCCTAAGCTCGTCGCGTGTATAGGCCGCGCCCGAAGGGTTCGAGGGCGAGTTGAAGATGAACCATTTGGTCTTGGGTCCAATGGCCGCCTCGAGCGCCTCCGGCCGGATCTTGAAGCCGTCCTCGATGCGTGTCTCGACGATACGCGGATTGCCGCCTCCCAACAGCACAATATCGGGATAGGAGACCCAGTAGGGCGCGGGAATGATCACTTCGTCGCCCGGATTGAGGGTGGCAAGGAGCGCATTATAGAGCACCTGCTTGCCACCCGTACCGACGGTGATCTCGTCGGGTGTGTATTCAAGGCCATTCTCGCGGGCGAACTTTTGGGCAATCGCCTCCTTGAGCTCGGGGATGCCGTCGACGGCGGTGTATTTCGTCTTGCCGTCGCGGATGGCCGCAATCGCCGCCTCCTTGATGTTGTCGGGCGTGTCGAAATCGGGCTCGCCCGCACCAAGCCCGATGACGTCTTGCCCCGCGGCCTTGAGCTCGCGCGCCTTCTGCGTGACGGCGATGGTGGCGGACGGCTGCACCCTGGCCAGGCTGTCGGCGATAAAGCCCATCGGTAATCCCCTTGCTCAGCTGAATTGGCTGAATTGCTAACACCCGACGGCCGTCTGCTACAACCCGGCCATGACACGCTCGAGCCGCGTCCGCACCTCGCTGGCCAATTCGGTGAGTGCGGGGTTGGCGATCGACTCCATGGCCGCCACCGGATCCATGGCCGCCACCTCCACCTGGCCGTCTTCGCGCTCCTGCACAATGACATTGCAGGGCAGGAGCACCCCCACCTTGTCCTCGGCGCTCAAGGCCTTGTGCGCGAGCTGCGGATTGCAGGCTCCCAGGATCTTGTATTTGTGAAAATCGACATCGATTTTTTTCTTGAGGGTCTCCTTGACATCGATCTCGGTCAGCACACCGAAGCCCTCATCGGCGAGGCGTGCCGTCACTGTCTCGATGGCCTCGTCATAGCTCATGCTGACGGGCTTTGCGATATAGTATTGCATGGCTGAAACTCCTTGTTGTCGAGAGCCGCTCGCCGGCATTGGAGTGCGTCGCCAACGGCCTGGTGCAGATGGGACCGCATCATCGAGCCGATGTGCGGGCGCTGTCAATTCACACTGTCATTCAATTGGGAATTGGGGGCCGGGCGCCCGGAATGCAC
>WGBL01000091.1 GCA_015494375.1 Hyphomicrobiales bacterium
CAAGGGGTAACGGATCATGAGCATTCTGGTGACGGGCGGCGCCGGCTATATCGGCAGCCATATGGTTCTGGCGCTGCTTGACGCGGGCCGCGATGTGGTGGTGCTCGATAATCTTTCGACGGGCCTTCGCCGGGCGGTGCCCGCGGCCGCCACCTTCATCGAGGGCGATGTGGGCGATGGTGCGCTCGTGCGCCGCGTCATCGCCCAGCACAATGTCGAGGCCATCATTCACTTCGCCGGCTCGATCGTGGTGCCCGACTCGATCCGCGACCCGCTCGGCTATTACGACAACAACACCGTCAAGTCGCGCGCCCTCATCGCCGCGGCGGTGGCCGAGGGAGTAGGGCAATTCATTTTCTCATCAACGGCGGCCGTCTATGGCATGCCCGAAGTTGTACCGGTGGGCGAAGATGCGCCCATGCGCCCCATCTCGCCCTATGGCAGCTCCAAGATGATGACCGAGCTGATGCTCGCCGATGTCGCCCGGGCCCATGATTTCCGCTATGTGGCGCTTCGCTATTTCAATGTCGCGGGCGCCGATCCCGAGGGGCGCAGCGGGCAGTCGACGCCGCGCGCCACCCATCTGATCAAGGTTGCGTGTGAGACCGCCCTCGGCAAGCGGCCGGTGCTCGAGGTCTATGGCAGCGACTACGACACGCCCGATGGCACCTGCATTCGCGACTATATCCATGTCAGCGACCTCGTCCGGGCCCATCTCGATGCCCTCGATTATCTCTCAGCGGGCGGGCGCTCGGAGGTGCTCAATTGCGGCTATGGTCGCGGCTATTCGGTGCGCGAGGTGATTGCGGCGGTCAAGCGCGTGGCGAGGCGTGGCTTTGCGGTCAGCCAGGCGCCGCGGCGCCCTGGCGATCCGGCGATACTCGTCGCCGATGCGCGCAGGATCTCACGCATTCTCGGCTGGCGCCCGCGGCTCGACGATCTCGATACCATCGTCGGCCATGCGCTCGCCTGGGAGCGCCAGCTTGACGCTCTGGCAACACCGGCCTGAGGCAGCGACGGCGTGAATCGGCGACGGCCTGAGGCGCCGCCCGCCCGAGGCGATCGTGCCGGCGGCAACTCATGTTGGTTGTCATCCCCGCGCCCGCGGCCCTGCCCATGTCTGTCCTTGCATTGCCGGGATGGCCGTTCCATTGCGGCACGGCTCAGAACGTCGCATTAGCCCTAAATGGCTTCTTTCGCCTTTCATCACACGAATATCCGTTTTTACCTAAAATTCGAATCGTATCTGAAACGACCTCGCAAAACCTGCCCCAAATAATTCGGCCCCACAAGGCGCCGCGTCCATGGTGGGCGACGTGCGGCAATGAATCGCTTCGAAACAGGTGGGGCAGATGATGAGGACAGGAAAATACAAGAGTCTGGCGACATGGCGTCGCTGGTATCGAGACAAAAAGGGCAACGTGGCCATGATTTTCGCCGCGGCCATCATCCCGGTTGTGGGGATCGTGGGCTCGGCGGTCGATTTTGCCACGGCATTCTCCGAGCGCACCAAGATGCAGGCGGCGCTCGACGCGGCCGTCATCGTGGCGGCCAAGGAATATGCGGCGACACGCAACGAGAACGGGGCCGTGGCCAAGGCGCGAGAACAGTATCTCGCCGCGGCCCAGCAGACCACGAAGGGCGATATCACAGCCCACAGTGTTACGGGCAACAAGATAAGCCTGACGGCCAGCGCCCAGGTGCCGACCTCTTTCATGGCCGTGATGGGCTATGAGACCATCCAAATTTCGGCGACCTCGGTGGCGCAGATGGAAGGCAAGGACCTCGAGCTCTCTGTCATGCTCGACGTCACCGGGTCGATGTGGAACGACATGGACGCGCTGCGGGCGGCCGGGCTTGATCTCATTGACATCGTCATGGGCGCTTCCACACGCCCCCGGCGCATGGCGGTGGTGCCGTTCTCTTATGCGGTCAATGTCGGTCCCGACTACTTCCAGGCGGTGACCGGGCTGCCGGTGAGCGAGACAACCAGGAAATGCAAGAAATGGAAGAAAAGGAGGGGCCGGAAACGCTGCAAGAAATGGAAAACTCAAACCATTACTCGCAGCACATGCGTGGTCGCGCGCAAGGGAACCTACAAGACTTCTGACGCTGCACCGGGGCCTGGCGCCTATTTCGGCAGCTTCGATGAGGAGAAGAAATACGCCAACCACAGCTCGGCGCGCAAAGCGAGCTGTGAGCCCCGAAACTCGCTGGTGATCCCCTTGACCAGCAATCGCGCCATCCTGCGCCAGGCCATGCGGGATTTGCAGGCAGGTGGCTGGACGGCCGGCCATGTGGGCACGCTCTGGGCCTGGCAGATGCTTTCGCCCGACTGGGCCGCTGTCTGGCCGGCGGAGAGCACGCCGAGCGCCTATGACCCGAGCCGGGTGATGAAGGTCGCCATTCTCATGACCGACGGCCAGTACAACACCTGGTATGGCGAGGGCGGAACCTCGAACCAGCAGGCGCTCGACACCTGCAATGCCATGAAGGCCAAAGGCATCACCGTCTATACCATCGGCTTCGACATGGCAGGCCAGACGACGGCGATCAATCTGCTGAAAGCGTGTGCGAGCTCACCCGATCACTATTTCTTCCCCTATAATGGCGCCGCACTGCGCCAGGTGTTCCGCACCATCGGGGCCCAGATCGCGGATGGAGCGGACGGCATCACGCTCGCACGGTAAGAGGCGTGCGGTTGGGGGCGGTCAGGGATTCGCGGTGCGGTGCGGCCCCATCTGACATGCGCCCTGCCGACGCACCCAGAGCTCGGACGAAGCAAGAAACAAGGCGAAAGACGAGCGCCGGCGGCAAGCTCCGCCGGCGCTTTCCTCTTACAAGATCTCAAGTCAGCAAAACGTCGCGTTTGCAAGCGCTAAGCCGGCGAGGCTTTGCGACAGCGAGGCGTGCGCTCCGAGGCTCAGGATTTCTCGCCCGCCTCCTTGCTCTCCTGAGCGTCGGGCGGCCCTTCGGTGGCGGTTTGTCGGTTTTTGTCTTTTCCTCGTTCTCCGGCCTCTGCTGCTCGCTTGCCGCTTTCTCCGGAGCTGGCGGGCTCGACGTGCTCGACGGCCTCGGCGTGCTCGTTGGCTTTGGCGCCACCTTCGCCATCACCCGCCACTGTTTTCTCGCTTTTCTCGCTTTTTGCGCTCTCGGCATCCTCGCTGCCGCGAGCCTCCTCCGCCTCACCCTTGCCGGAGCCACCGCCTGAGGCCTCGGCTGCCTGCGACGCCTTAGAGCTGTCGCCTTTTGCAATCGAGACACTGGCCGAACGCAGAACCCGATCGGCGATCTTGTAGCCGTGCTCAAATACGTCGACCACCGACTTCGGCGGCGCCCCCGGAGCATCGACCTCGAGCATGGCATGGTGGAGATTGGGATCGAACGGCTCGCCCTTGGGGTCGTAGCGCGTAATGCCGTGGCGCTCGAGGGCCTTGAGGAACTCCTTTTCGGTCATCTCGATGCCTTCGACGAAGCTCTTGAGGACGGGGTCCTGGGCAACCGCCTCTTCAGGCACCGCCTGGCGTGCACGCTGCATGCTGTCGCCCACCGAGAGCAGCGACTTGGCAAAATCGGCGATCGCATATTTCGCCATCTCGCTCAGCTCACGCGCGGTTCGCTTGCGCAAATTCTCCATCTCCGCCATGGCGCGAAGCAGCTTGTCTTTGAGCTCGGCATTCTCCGCCTCGAGCTCGGCGATGCGCGCTTCGGCCGCCCCGGGTTTCTGAGATGGCCCGGCCGATTCGCTCGCGCCGGCTGTGTCGGTCGTCGGCGCCTCGGGGGTGTCGGACGCAGGCGTCTCGGTTCCCTCGGCCTCTCGGGGCGGCGCGCCCATCTGAGCCCTTTCGGCCTGCTCCGCCGCCTGGAGCGTGGCCTCCTTGGTGCCGTCCTGGCTGTCTGCGTCGCCTCCGCCACCTCCATCGCCTTCGCGGGCGGCGCCATTCGTCGAGCCAAGGGGCTGCGCCGCGCCCTCCTCAGCCACATCGGGGCGCGTGTCTGTGGTCCCGACAGTTGCGGCTTCGGCGCCTGTCGGCTTTTCCTCACGCTCCTCGGCAGAACCCTCGGCAGGCGCGTTGTCGTTTTGCTTTGTATCAACCATGGGGGTATTGGCTCGCTCCATTGTCGCGGGAATTTCGCAGGAAATTGTCACCCTCGCCAGCCCGCCGACGCTGGGCTGCGGCTGAGCTTCGCGACTGATATCAGCTCAGGCGCAGCAAAATTCAAGTGATCATCCGACCGACGAGCCGCGCCGTATAGTCCACGATGGGAATGATACGGGCATAGTTGAGCCGCGTCGGGCCGATGACACCAAGCACGCCGACGACCTTTTTGTCGTGGTCGTGGAAGGGCGCGGCAATGAGCGATGAGCCCGACAGCGAGAACAACTGGCTTTCAGAGCCTATGAAAATGCGCACGCCGTCGGCCTCGTCGGCAAGGGTCAACAGCTCGATCAGCTCGCGCTTGGTCTCGAGATCATCGAAAAGCATGCGAATGCGCTCGAGATCCTCTGCGGCCTGGAGATCGGACAGAAGGTGCGAGCGGCCTCTGACGATGAGGCTTTTCGTTTGCTCTTCGCCGCCCGACCAGGTGGCGAGGCCCGCCTCGATCACCTTGGTCGTGAGTGCGTCGAGCTCAGCCTCGGCCTTCTTGAGCTCGCGCTCGAGCGTGCGGCGGGCCTCATCGACCGTCATGCCCTTGAGGTGGGCGTTGAGGTAGTTGGCCGCCTCGACAAGAGCCGACGCCGGCAGCCCCGGCGGCAGATCGATGACGCGGTTTTCCACGTCGCCATGCTCACCGACAATGATCACGAGCGCCTTTGTCGGCTCGAGGCGCAAGAACTCGATATGCTTGATGCGCGGCACCTGTTTTTCCGCAAGCACGACACCGGCGCAATGGGACAGACCCGAGATCATCTCGCTGGCTTCGGCGAGCACGCCCTCAATGCTCTGATCACCCTGGGCCGCTTCGATGCGCGCGGCAATCGTCTGTTGTTCGACCGGTGAGAGGTCGCCAAGCTCGAGCAGCGCATCGACGAAAAAGCGCAGCCCCGATTCCGTGGGCACGCGCCCAGCCGACGTGTGGGGCGAATAGATGAGTCCCAGCTGTTCGAGGTCACTCATGACATTGCGCACCGAGGCGGGCGAGAGCGCCATGGGCAATTGCCGAGATACATTGCGCGAGCCCACCGGCTCGCCGGTCTCAAGATACGTCTCGACGATGCGCCGGAAGATTTCGCGCGAACGCGCATCGAGGTTCTGGCTTTCGGCGGCTGACACAACCATCGCTCGTTGCGACCGCATATTCCCGTTCTGTTCCAAGCTTGTTCTGGGACGAAATGTAGGCGCCGGCCGCCCGGTCGTCAAACCTCGCGGGCAGTCGCAGGAGCCGCCACTGGGAAACGGCAGAACCGCGCTCAGATTGATCATTTGATCCCTGAGCGCCAAGGGCCTAGTTTCGCGGGGCCTTGGGGGCTCGTGAGCTCGAGCGCGCCATCAAGCCCCATCGAGCCCCACGAGCCCATGATCCGGCCATGAAGCCATAATCCGGCCATCACGCAACGACGGAACCGACGGAACCCATGAAGCAACGGCGAAAACGATGACAAGAACAACAGAAACAAGAGCTAGAGAAAGAGGAGATGCCTGAGAGCCATGCGCCCTTCCAAGCGACAAGCCGACGAAATGCGCTCCGTGACGTTTGAGCGCGCGGTCTCCATCCACGCCGAGGGCTCGTGCCTTATCAAGTTCGGCAACACCCATGTGCTTTGCACGGCGAGCCTCGAGGAGCGCCTGCCGCCATGGCTCAAGGGCCAGGGGCGCGGCTGGGTGACGGCGGAGTATGGCATGCTGCCGCGCTCGACCAGCGAGCGTATGCGGCGCGAGGCATCGAGCGGCCGGCAAGGCGGCCGCACGCTTGAGATCCAGCGCCTTATTGGCCGCTCGCTGCGCGCCGTCGTCAATCTGGAGAAACTGGGTGAGCGGCAGATCAGTATCGATTGCGATGTGATCCAGGCCGATGGCGGCACCCGCACCGCTTCCATCACTGGCGCCTGGGTTGCGCTTCACGACTGCATCGAATGGATGCGCGAGCGCGACATGGTCGAGGGCGATGTCTTGAGCGATCAGGTGGCCGCCGTCTCGTGCGGGCTCTATGGTGGCGAGGCGGTGCTCGATCTCGACTATCAGGAGGACAGCGAGGCCGATGCCGACGCCAATTTCGTCATGACCGGCAGCGGCGGCCTGGTCGAGGTGCAGGCGACGGCCGAGACAAAGCCCTTTGCGCGCGAGGATTTCGAGCGCCTCTTGGAGCTGGCCCAAAAGGGCATTGCCGAGCTTGTCAGGCTGCAACGACTGACCGTGGCTTGAGCAGCATGGCGCCTCAGTGTGCCTCGGCGGGCGAGCAAAGGAGAAACCCCATTGCCAACAATGCGACCGCAAAGAGTATTGGAAACTGTGCTTTATGCCAGCGACCTCGAGGCGGCCGAGGCGTTCTACAGCAAGGTGTTGGGGCTCGAGCCCTATCACAGGGCCGATGGACGTCAGGTCTTCTTTCGGCTCGATGAGCAGATGCTTCTGATTTTCAATGCGGATGAGACCGAAAAGCCGCCACGTGATCCGCGCTTGCCCGTCCCGCCCCATGGCGCGCGGGGAGCGGGCCATGTCTGCTTTCGCGCCGACGGCGAGGAGATCTCCGCCTGGCGGCAGCGCCTCGAAGCGCATGGGGTCGAGATCGAGGCGGATTTCCGCTGGCCCTCGGGCGGCCGCTCGATCTATTTCCGCGACCCGGCCGGCAATTCGCTCGAGTTTGCCGAGGCCAGAATCTGGGGGCTCGAATGACGATTGATAGCGCGCGATTGAGCGAAGCGCGCCGCCTTCGGGCGGGTAGCCGGCTTGTGGTTGCAAGCCACAATGCGGGCAAGGTGCGCGAGATCGCCGAGCTGATGGCGCCTTATGATGTCGCGGCCGTCTCGGCCGCCGAGCTCGGCTTGCCCGAGCCGGTCGAGGACGGCGAGACATTCGAGGCCAACGCGCGCATCAAGGCGCTGGCCGCGGCCCGCGGTTCCGGGCTGCCGGCGCTTTCTGACGATTCGGGGCTCGAGGTCGCCGACCTCGACGGCGCGCCAGGCATCTACTCCGCCCGTTGGGCGGGCCCCGACAAGGATTTCGGGCGCGCCATGGAACGGATCTTCAGGGAGCTCGAAGCACGCGGGGCGCGCAACCGCCTTGTCGGGGAAGACGAAAAGGCACGCACGCCGGGGCCAAGGGCCAACTTCACCTGTGCGCTTGCGCTCGCCTGGCCCGACGGCACCTGCCACCTCTTTGAGGGCAAGGTGCATGGCCATCTTGTCTGGCCGCCTCGGGGGGAAAAAGGCTTCGGCTACGATCCAATTTTCGTTCCCGATGGTTATGACATCACCTTCGGCGAAATGGAGCCCGCGGCCAAGCATGCCATCTCCCATCGCGCGCGGGCTTTCGAGCGCTTTGTCAAAGCCTGCCTGGCGCCATGACGGACAACCCGCGGTCTCAAGCCTTCGGCATTTATCTCCATTGGCCCTTTTGCCAATCCAAATGCCCCTATTGCGACTTCAACAGCCATGTCGACAGTAGAAACGACGAGGCCGCCTTCATCGCCGCGCTCAAGCACGAGCTCAGCCATTTCGCCGCCCTGAGCGGGAGCGAGACGGTGACCAGCATCTTTTTCGGCGGCGGGACGCCCTCGCTTATGAGCGGGCGAGGGGTGGCCGCGCTCCTTGAGCATATCGCGCGCCTCTGGCCGCTCGCGGGCGACGTTGAGATAAGCCTCGAGGCCAACCCCTCAAGCGTAGAGGCGGCGCGCTTTGCCGACTATCGCGCGGCGGGTGTCAATCGCATCTCGATTGGTGTGCAGTCGCTCGACGATGGCGCGCTCAAGAGGCTTGGCCGGCGCCATAACGCCGCCGAGGCGCGGGCCGCCATCGCCCTTGCGCAAGAAGCGTTTGCCCGCGTCTCGTGCGATTTCATTTATGCCCGGCCGGGCCAGAGTCTCGCCCACTGGTGCGCCGAGCTTTCCGAGATATTGGCGCTCGGGCTCACCCATCTTTCGCTCTATCAGCTCACGATCGAGCCGGGCACCCCTTTTGCGGCCCTTGAAGCGGCCGGCAGGCTCAGGCTGCCCGCGGGCGATGAGGCGCGGGCGCTCTATGATCTCACGGCCGAGCTGTGCGCGGGCGCGGGGCTTGGGGCTTACGAGATTTCCAACTACGCCCGGCCGGGCGAGGAATGCCGCCACAATCTCGTCTATTGGCGCTATCAGCCCTATGTCGGGGTCGGCCCCGGCGCCCATGGCCGGATCGGGCGGGAGCGGGGCGCGGAGCGGCTTGCCACCTATTGCGAGCCCGACCCCGCACGCTGGCTCGCCCTCGTTGCGGCGCAAGGCCATGGTGCTCTCGTCTGTGAGCCACTCTCTGCCGAGGCCCGTGCGCTTGAGATGCTGCTCATGGGGCTGCGGCTTGGCGAGGGGCTTGATCTCGGGCGGCTTTCCCGCGAGACGGGGCATGGGCTGCCCGAGGCCCTGCTCGAGGAGCTCGTCGCAGATGGCCATCTCGAGCGCCCGCGACCGGGCTGCATCGCGGCGACGGAACAAGGCCGGCCGCTCCTCGATGGCCTTGTGCGGATGCTGGCAGAGGCCCTCACGGCCGTCGACGTCCCGCCTCGGCGTGAGGCCCCGTCTCCGACAGCGGCCTAAGCGGCGGTTGAAGCCTTTGGGGCACGTGCCGGACGTGACAGTGCGAGGCGGCCGGCCGCCCCCTCATCC